>NZ_JAHPYX010000077.1:0-9778 GCF_019058535.1 Candidatus Borrarchaeum sp. | reverse complement strand
TGGGTTGCCCTCGGCAGACCAGCTTGGGCAGATCCATGGTATCCAAGAAAACATTTTGAGGGACGACCAGAGGATGTTCGCCGGTGCATTTCTTGTGACTGGTGTACATATCTCTACATTCTCGCAAATGTGCCAGCTAGATGTGCTGTAAATTACTCCTTTGGACGAGAAAATCGATATCCGCCAGATGAGTATCTACAACCCGCTGAAACTCCTAAGGATGTCCTCGTTATCGGAGGAGGAGTTGCAGGAATGGAGGCGGCGAGAGTAGCTACGCTTCGAGGGCACAACGTCACATTATATGATAAGGACAATGAACTTGGCGGAATTATGCGCTATGCGTCCGATATCCCTTATCTCTACACTGGCGATTTAATGCAAATAGCTACATGGCAAATGACCCAATTGGAGAAACTTGGGGTCGAGGTAAAGTTAGGCGAAGCAGTAACCGTAGATCTCGTGGATAGAATAAACCCAGACGTCGTCGTAGTCGCCACTGGTGGAGTTTCTCCCAAACCGACAAGAATCCCAGGAATTGAACGCGCTATAACTTTTGACGAGTACTTGATGAAACGTCCCGAACTAGGTAAAGATGTAGTAGTTTTAGGAGGATACGAAGGAGCAGAAGCATCGGTTTCTATCGCCCGACAAGATAAGAACGTGACCCTGGTAAGTGAATCTGGTAGTATAACAGAGGCTGCTTACTTCTTTAATCTTCTTAGAGTTGTGCCATTGACGATGTTTTTTATGCCGGATGCAAATGTAAAATCTATCACTAATGCGACAATAAAAGAAATAACTGCTGATAGTGTTCGTATTGAGGTCGAAGGGGCAGAAAAAGTTCTTAAAGCTGATAATGTTGTTACATGCTTCCCAAGAGAACCCGTGGGAATGGCTCTTTACAATTCACTAAAGGGTAAAGTCCCAGAACTCTACAAAGCCGGTGATTGTGTAAAAGCAGGAGCAACGTGGAACGCAATTGATGATGGAAACTGGATAGCCCGTAAGATTTAGACTTCACTTCTCCTATTTTCTTTTTTTATTCATTCTCTTTTGTTTTGGAATGCTAGAAACGAAATCTATATAAAGCTTCAAAAATGCCCAGATACTTAATTAGTTCTCGATTGAGACTCGCCTCCTGTTTAGTTAATGATTTCAAATATTTTGGCGAGGAAAGGCCAGTGATATTCGCAAAAAGTGAGATAGACTCATCTTTTATTGACCAAATTTCATCGCTTAGCGGGCAAAATATTAGATTGTGCTCTCAATGCTCTCAATGTACTAGCAGTTGCCCAATTTCTTATGTTGACTCTTTTAACATTAGAAAATTGATAAGAGAGTTACAATTTGGTTTAAAAGAGAAAATCCTGCCTGGTGATGACATTTGGAAGTGTACTATGTGTTACGAGTGTTATGATCGCTGCCCAAATAACGTCAACATACCTAAAGTTATTGCAACGCTGAGAAAGTTGGCAATAGATGAAGGCTTAGGACCTAAAGCAGTTTTAGATGCAGAAAAAAACATCCTAGAATCGGCGAATGTCTTTAACCTAGACGAAGAAACGAGAGAGTTAGCATTAGAGGACATAAAGGACAGACTTGCTGCAAAAAGAATATCTTTTCCTACAAAACCTAAAGCCAAAGTTGTATACTTTCCAGGATGCCTCTCTCTATATTTAAATAGAGCCCAAGAAATCGCCTGTTCAATCATTGCGATTCTCAATAAAGTTAAGGAAAATTGGACATTTCTAGAAGAACTAAAATGCTGTGGACAGCCTCTTATCCTCACTGGCGCAGCTTCTGAAGATGATCTTAAGAAAATCGCTGAATGGAATGTGGACCAGATTGAAAAAAGTGGAGCGAAACGTTTGGTAACAGGTTGCCCTAGTTGTTTTCAAGCCTTTAAAGAAGAGTACCCTAAGATTCTAGGAAGAGAGCCAAATTTTGAAGTTGTTCACTTTATTCAACTTTTGAACGAGTACATTAATAAAAGACGCCTTCAGCGTCCTAGAAAACTGATCGAGCGAGTTACATATCATGATCCATGCGAACTCGGACGCGTTTGTGGAATATTTGATGAGCCCAGAGAACTCTTACTGAGAAAAAAACTCGTAAGTAGATTTGTTGAGAGTAAAGAGAGTTTAAGGAATAGCCGATGTTGTGGTGCAGGTGGTTTCTTAAAAAGTACGCATGAAAAATTGTCTAATGATTTGGCTAATGAGCGAATTAAGACTCTCATAAAAACTAAAACTGGACAGCATGTCCCAGTTTGTATCACAGCCTGTCCAAGTTGCAAGTTAAATCTTATAGATGCTGCTCAACGAAATAATGACGACATAAAAATAATGGACATAGCTGAACTGGTTGCGCAGCAATTAAGATTACTGTAAACTCACCTCGCGTATAGAATGTTAGATCGCACCTAAGTTAGAGACTTTCTACGAATGATTTCACCTTTTCTTCATAATTGCAAGATTTAACTTCTTCTGAAAGTCACTAAGTGTGCGTGGAAAACAGCGTACAAAGATCTCAGCGATTGGCTCTTAATTTGGCATGATA
The DNA here is from genome assembly GCF_019058535.1 of Candidatus Borrarchaeum sp. Classification (NCBI taxonomy): domain Archaea; kingdom Promethearchaeati; phylum Candidatus Borrarchaeota; class Candidatus Borrarchaeia; order Candidatus Borrarchaeales; family Candidatus Borrarchaeaceae; genus Candidatus Borrarchaeum; species Candidatus Borrarchaeum sp. Next base: position 7,219 of record NZ_JAHPYX010000077.1, on the reverse strand, counting down.
TTGTTACTAAGACCATAAATCCAAAGGCAACCGTTGAACGCCCTAAAGGAATGTGTGCAGGGGATCCATATTGCGAATATGTTTGGAGAATAGAAGAGTGAACCTAGTACTTTAACGCGGTCTCTAAAGCTGTCGTGCATAGGAGTGAACATAAATGGGGAAATTATTGGAGAAAATACCGATTGAAACGTGTTGGGCAATAACTGCTAAAATTCTCTGGGTATTCATATTTTTCTAAATTCTTCTTTTCTCACTGTAAGATCTGTTATAAAAAATGGAAAAAAACAAAGAGATTTAAGCTAAAAGATTTCATCGCCACTTTTGCCTTCAAGTTTTGGATGATTATCAAATCGTATTGCGCCTACTGGGATTTTTCCTTCCACTGCTTCAACTATTTTTACAACACCTTTGTGACCAAATCCCCCACATAATTCAAATGCTTCAATTCCTTCTTCTTCAACCAATTTCTTTGCAACTTCAACTGCTTCTTCATAGTTTTTTGCAGATACTATATACGCTTCTACTGATGGTGTTGAGACGATTGCTTTGTGTTTTTCAGGATTCCCATCTGGAGACAGGAAAATAAATGCAAATTTAAAAGCCAAAAATATCCCTCCACACTTAGTATATTCTATTTATATTCCTAGATTCTTCATAAAAGTTTTCTCAAAAATTTGTTAAATTCTAATGGGCAGATCAAAATATACATTTTCAAGCGACTTCCCCTATTTTTTCGTGGTTCTTTTTGTGAACTTTTTCTTTGATAGTTTCAGTAAGTTCCTTAACCAAGTTGGCAAACTTTTCTCCTTCACTTGCTGAGATTAATTCAAATCGAAATCTTTTTTCATCAATTTCATTCTTTTTCATCCAGCGACGGAAGCGTTTAATAGCAGAGTTAGTTCCAGAGATATAGTGACAGTCCTGAGGGTGACAACCTATAACTGCTACTGCCCCAGCTCCTAGTTTAAAGGCCTCAGAAACAAAATCGACATCAACTCGTCCACTACACATGACACGTATAATTCTTATATTAGATGGATACTGCATTCGTGAAATTCCTGCAAGATCTGCTCCTGCATAGGAACACCAATTACAACAAAAAGCAATAATTTTCTCCTCAGGTGACTCTTGCAAGGCAGTACGCACTTGTGTGAGGATTTGCTCGTCAGTGAAATGTCTCATGGTTATTGCATCATTTGGACAGTCAGCCGCACAAACTCCACACCCTTTACACAATGCTTCCGTAACTACTGCTTTTGATTCATTCTCTTGCACCTTATTAAGTATGATGGCGCCATAAGGGCAGTTCTTAATGCAGATTTGACACCCTGTGCACTTCTCTTCATCAATGAAGGCTGTTATTCCTTCACTTACCACGAATCCTTTCGCCATGGGAATTGACGCCCTCATATCAGCCCCTAGTGCCTGAGCGATCGTATCAGTTACTCCTTTTGGCGCTTGCGCACAGCCACAAAGATAAATACCATCGGTTGCAAAATCGAGCGGCCTTAGTTTCATATGCGCTTCTTGGAAGTATTTGCCTGCGCCTATTGGGATTTTCAACTTCTTTGCAAGGTCTTCTACCCCTTCACTTCCCTTAGTTGCCATTGTTAGTACAACTAGATCTGGTCGGAGTTCTATTTCATCACCAAGGTATGTGTCATACGTCCTTACTACTATGTCACCATTTTCAGTATAGAGTTGCGGTTTTCTTTCTTTTTCATATCTAATGAAGTTGATATCATAATTTTCTAATATATTTCGGTAATATTTCTCATCTTTGCCGCCCAGAACGATGTCTTGGTATAAAATGTAGATTTTTGTTCCTGGATAGATATCCTTAATGTATTTTGCATTCTTAATGGCAGTTGCACAACCGATTCTACAACAACCAGTTATGCCATTTTCTTCCCCTCTAGCTCCCACGCAATTGATCATTACGATGTTGTTCACTTTCTTTAAATCGTTATTTTTGAGCATATTTTCGAGTTGAAGTTGAGTTATCACATTTTCGTATTTTCCATACCCATAATATCCATCTGCATCTAGTTCTTTATGTCCAGTCGCAATAACGATCGTAGATACATTGAAATTTTTGCGTTGTGTACTTTGAGAGATAGTAACGACGTAGTTTCCGATATATCCCTCAATATCTTCGATCTCGCTTCCTGTATAAACTTCAATATTCTTATGACTGCAAAGTTTAGAACTCCACTGCTTGAGCATTTCTTCAGCGGGGATATCATATGGAAATAATTTATACAATTTTGTGAGAATGCCGCCAAGTTCTTTTTCTCTCTCGACTAAATATACTTTAAAGCCCATGTCAGCTGCATTTAACGCTGCAATAATTCCAGATATGCCTCCTCCTACTACTAGGCATTCTTTTCCAACAGAGAGTTTACTTTCCTTCTGAGGTTCAAGAAGACGTGCTTTAGCCACTGCCATAGCTACTAGATCTTTGGCTTTCTTTGTGGCTGCCTCAGGTTCATCTGTATGAACCCATGAGCATTGTTCTCTAATATTTGCAAATTCAAAAAGGTAGGGATTCAATCCAACTTCTCGGAGAGTGTCTCTGAATAGATATTCATGCGTACGAGGAGTACATGCCGCTGCTACTACTCTGTTGAGATGATATTCATTAATAACTTCCTTTATTGTTTCTGCATAGTCTGCAGAACAGAGAAATTGCCCTTCTTCAGCATGGATAACATTTGGAAGAATTTTAGCATACTCGACAATTTCCGACACATCGACTACAGCCCCAATATTCTTTCCACAATGACAAACGAATACACCTATCCTTGGTTTCTCTGTTAAATCAATCTCAATCTCTGGGGGCAACTCAAGCTCTTTGGTTTCTGTGCCTCTTACATCTTTTAAGGGAATTACAGCTTTGGCAGCAGCAGCACTCGCCTGCGCTACTGCGTCTGAGATGTCCATCGGCCCCTGGCATGCACCACAAATATATATACCTTTTATATTAGTTTCAAAAAGCCTTGAAGGGTCTTTCGCCTTAAAGAACCCATCTTCATCAAGCTCGATTCCCAGCATTTCTGCAAGTTCGGTATTTCCATCATTTGGCACAATAGGAGGACATAGAACCAATAGATCTACTCGCAGCATTTCAATAGTGTTCGTATCGATATTTTCATATCTAATCAATATATCTCCAGTTTCATGATCCTCTGAAACTTCTCCAGGTATACTTCGAATATATTTTACCATATACCTTTCCTCTGCCCTTTTACGATATTCTTCATATCCTTTGCCGTAGGACCTTCGATCTATGTAAAAGATGTAGGTTTCTACGTCCGTTTCGTGTTCTGTAGTGAGGATGGCTTCTTTTGCAGAATACATACAGCAAATTTTCGAACAGTATGCTTTTCCTTTTCTTACATTCCTAGATAGGACGCATTGTATCCAAGCTACTTTCTTAATAGGTTTCTCATCTGAAGGTCTCACTAAATGTCCACCTGTCGGACCCGATGCGCTAAGCAATCTTTCGTATTGTAGAGACAAGAGTATATTTTTGTAAATACCATAACCGTATTTTTCGATAGGTTCTAGAAGTTTGTAGCCTGTTGCCACTATTATACTTCCGACCCTAATCTCAATTATCTCTTCTTTTTGCCAGAAATCTACTGCATTGGGTCCTTCCTTTTCGCAGGCGGCAATGCAATCACGGCATCCCCCACCAAATTTCTTGCATGCCTCCATATCAACCGTGAAAATATTTGGAACAGCTTGATCAAAAGGGCGATGTATTGCCTTTCGTTGTGCAATACCCACATCAAACTCGCTAGGAACTTTTACTATGCAAACTATTTCACATTCACCACAAGAGTTACATAAGTCCTCTTTCACATAACGTGGTTTCTTTAGTATTTTTACAATAAAATTTCCAGCGATCCCTTTCACTTCTTTGACTTCAGAATATGTCAGAAGTTCAATATTTGGATGCCTTAAGGCATCAAGCATCTTTGGAGCTTCGATACAGATACTACAATCATTTGTAGGAAAGGTTTTATCTAGCTGTGCCATATGTCCGCCAATGCTTGGTGTCCTCTCGACTAAATAGACCTTAAAGCCTTGATCAGCTATATCTAATGAAGCTTGAATACCAGTAATTCCCCCACCAATTACTAGAACTGCTCCAGATAATTCCTCAAGATTCTGCGCCAGATTTTTAGCCTCCTACCTTTTCTTACTGGCGTGCTTTCTATGATAATGTCTTTGCTACTTATACAGATTTTTAATTGAGATTGTAAAAATATATCTATTTATGCAAAGCGTCCTTGTGAATTTTGCAAACGTGTTTTGCACTCTTCGCTTTAAAATTTAAGATAGTGTCAAAGTATTGGAGTGAATGTTTCTAAGGTGCGCTTTATAGAGCGTAAAAATTGTGCTGCAAGTGCACCGTCAACAACTCTGTGATCGAACGACAAGCTTAATTTAGTCATAGGTTTGATCATTATGCCTTCATCGACTACAATGGGTTTCTTGGCAATTCGTCCAACTCCTAAGAGAGCAGTTTGTTGTGGAGTTAAAATAGGTGTGAATTCATCAACGTCAAACATACCTAAATTAGAGATAGTAAATGTACCTCCTCTCACTTCCGAGATGGAAAGTTTATTTTGTCGTGCCTTCTCGACAAGATCCTCTATAATTGTATTCAACTCTTTCAATGATTTCATATCAGCATTAGGAATTACTGGAACAATGAGGCCACCGTCTCCGCGCGCTACTGCCAGTCCGACGTTTATATTGGGATTTATTCGAATTTCGTTTTCTTCTATAGTAGAATTGAAAATCTTGTAGGCTTGTAACGCATCAGTTACAGCCTTGATAAGAATTGCATTATAAGACAACCTTAAGCGAGTTTTTTCTTCGAATTCTTTACGTAGTTTTACCATATTTGATGCATCTGCTTCCATCATCACTGTAACATGAGGGGCAGTTCGATAACTCTGAGTCATTCGTTCAGCAATGATTTTTCGAACTCCAGTTAACTGTATCCTCTCTTCCTCGGGAACAGCTGGCATAATTGTTCCCTGGTCTATTACTCTTAAAATATCCTCTTTTACAATCCGTCCCCCTGGTCCTGTCCCTTCAATCTGCGTTATATCGAGTTCGTGTTCTTTTGCAAGTCTTTTTGCAATTGGTGAGATTTTAATCCGTTCTGGCTTGACTTTTACTTCTTCTTCCTTTTTAATAACCCCTTTTTCTTCTCTTTCAGCTACTATGGGAACTTCAATCTTTAATTTTTCTTTGGCCTCTTTAACAGCTTTCTCTAATGCATCTGAAGAGTCTTCAACTTCCGAGATTATCGCTATCGTTGTTCCAATGGGAACTTCTTCGGCTTCCTCGACGAATATCTTATGGATGATCCCTGTGATTGGTGACTCGACTATAAATGAAACCTTTTCACTCATAACTTCGACTATTTCTTCGCCTTGAGTGACAGTATCTCCCTGTGCTTTCAGCCATTCTACAACCATACCATTTTCTTGTTCTTCGTCCAAGCGAGGCATAAAAAGAATCTTCGTAGAGATCACCCTCATTAGTTGATTTTTAAATTTAAAATAATTTTTTGGCAGCTGTGACTATTTTGTCTTTATTTGGAAGCATGAGTTTAATCAGAGGAGGAGCCACAGGTTCAGGGATTTGAAGAGTAGCGACACGCATTATGGGACCGTCTAGATAATCGAATGCATCTTCTGCGACGATTGCAGCAATTTCAGCAGCAACTCCGCATGCTAAATGATTATTATCCACAACTACCAACTTATTTGTCTTCTTAACGGAGTTTATAATGGTTTCTTTATCAAGTGGAACTAATGTACGCGGATCTATGACTTCAACGTTGATTCCTTCCTTATCTTCTAGTTGTTCGGCTGCTTCAAGTGCCTCACGCACTAAGTTACAGATTGCCACAATAGTCAGATCAGTTCCTTCCCTCTTGACATCAGCTTCACCAAAGGGGATCAGATACTCTTCTTCTGGCACTGGACCTTTAATTAAATAGAGTTTTGCTGTCTCAAAAAACATAACGGATGCCTTGTCTCTTATAGCCGTTTTTAATAATCCCTTAGCATCGTATGGAGTTGATGGTACAACAACTTTTAGTCCTGGAGTCTGTACAAACCACGGTATAAGAGTCTGAGCATGATCAGCTCCCGAACCGCGACCTTGTATAATTGCTGTTCTAATCGTCAAAGGTACGGTTAACTTTCCTCCAGTCATATAACGTAGCTTAGCCATATGATTTGTGATTTGGTTCATGGCACAGGGTAGAAAATCAGGATACATTATCTCGACAATCGGATTTAACCCGGTTATTGCTGCCCCAATACCTGCTCCTACAAATCCATCTTCACTAATTGGGGTATCACGGACCCTTTCTGGGCCAAATTCATCCAATAGTCCTTTAGAGACGCCATAAACGCCGCCAAGAAATCCTACATCTTCACCCATAAGAATTACGGTCGTATCTCGCCTCATTTCTTCACGCATGGCTTCATTAAGTGCTTCAGCCATACTAATTTCTCTTTGTGTACTCATTTCCTTTCCCTCCCTAGAAAACGAATCTCTCTAATTCTTCTGGACCTGGGAATTCGCTGTCAATAGCAAATTTTTCTGCCTTAGCAACTTCCGCCTCAACTTCTTTATCAATGTTAGTAAGTTGCTCTTCGCTCGCGATAGTACATTCAAGAAGATACTTTCTATGTCGTGCTATTGGATCTCTTTTCTTCCATTCTTCAACTTCTTCTTTCGTTCTATATGCGGTTCCTGGATCACCATAATAATGACCGTGATGCCTGTAAGTTTTCGCTTCTATTAATGTGGGTCCCTCACCCTTTCGTGCCCGCTCAACTGCAGTACGTGCAGTTTTGTATACTTCTATTACATCGTTTCCGTCTATAGCAAAGCCTGGTATATTATAGGCTTTTGCTCGAACAGCTATGTCTTTTACAGATGTCGATCGATTAACGCTTACAGAAATCGCGTATAGATTATTTTCACAAACGAAAACTACTGGAAGTTTCCATATTGACGCAAGATTGAGACTTTCGTGAAAGCCGCCTGTATTAGCTGCCCCATCTCCAAAGAAACTTGCAATAACTTGATTTGTTTTTCTCAATGTAGCTGATAGCCCAGCACCAACTGCTAATGGCGCTCCAGCACCAACTATGGATGATGAATATAACATTCCTTC
>NZ_JAHPYX010000076.1:0-8985 GCF_019058535.1 Candidatus Borrarchaeum sp. | reverse complement strand
ATGTATGTATCAACGGTAGCAGTATTTCTCCGATGTTAACAAAGGAAGAATGTGATGCTGAGGTAGAACACCTAAATCAAGTTGCTAGAGCACATCATCTGTCTTTTCAACTCGCTTACGGGATGAAACATAAAATAGGAGAATGTATAAACAAAGAACTTGGTGTAATTGACGAAACCTACAGTAAATCGTGCAAAGCAAGGGAACAGGTAGAATGTATAGATTTTGACATTATTGTGAAAGAAATTAAGCCAAAATTACATGAAAACGTCCTAAAATTAGTAGAAAGATATCATCCGATTCTCCTTGAAGAAAAACAGAGTTTAATCGAAAATACTACTGATGAACAGCTTGACAGAATTTTAGAACTTTATGTTAAAAATGCAAAAAATTCTATCGAATATGGATATCTCAAGCATGATCCTCAGAAGATCAAAGACTACATTTATAATGCTGTCTTAGAAAGTATAGAATGGTGGTTAAAAAACGTTTTTGAAGACCAACTTATAGATTTCATTTAGATAATCCCCTTTTTCATTGATAAGGGACGAGTTTAATCCACGGAATTTCCTGTAATAGAAAACCTCCTCTTTTTAGGTATTTAATTGTATATTAGGGAAGTAATAGGGAAGTAATAGGGAAGTAATAAAACCATCCAGTAGAAGTTCCACCAATTTTTGGCGCCATAAATATTTCTCTTAGAGTGAAAGCATATACTCCACGGTTTTGTGGTATACGTCAGTTTTGAAGCAGAAGTTTAGGTAACTCTTACATTTGTATCGATCAGCTTAGATACATATCGAAAATTTTAAATATGACATTGTCATTATCATACCCAAGTTCATCAATAGTTTTCCTGAATCGAATTGATGAACAAATCTTTAACGGGGGCGTGTGATCCTCTTATGATATGAAATTAACAGAAAATTACATAGAGGTATTAAAGCAGGTGTAAACGAAATGAATACACAACAAATACAAGGTCAAGTTGAAGTAAAGGAAGAAATGGGTCGATCAATTAATTATTTTGAAAGATATCTTACCGTCTGGGTAGGTCTTTGCATTGTTGCTGGCATTGTGCTTTCTCAAATAATTCCAGCGATAAGTACAACCATTGATTCGTGGCAATTTGCTAGTATTAATATTCCGATTGGCATTTGCCTGTTCTTAATGATGTATCCTGCAATGCTCAATCTCCAAACTTCAGAGATTAAAAAACTAGGTAAAAATCCCAAACCGATAATTCTAACTCTGATTTCAAATTGGATTATTGCCCCTTTCGTTGGATTTCTAATGGCAAGGATATTTCTCGCTGGATTTGAGCAATTAATAGTAGCTGTAATCTTACTAGCGAGTTCACCTTGTACTGCTATGGTCTTAGTTTGGGGCTGGATGTGTGAGGGAAACCAAGAACAAAACGTGGTCAATACTAGCCTAAATACGGTCACTATAATGATCCTATTTGTTCCAATAGTTGCGCTTCTCACAGGAATCCAAAACATCCCAATTAATTACTTGCTACTTATTCTGTCAGTGGTCTTGTTTATTGGATTACCTATGAGTCTGGGAATCATTAGCAAAAGAGCAATTGTTTCCTTAAAGGGATTAGAGTGGTTCGATAATATTTACCGCCCTTTTGTTGGAAAAGTATCTATTGTTGCACTATTAACTACTTTGGTGGTGCTGTTTTCTTTAAATGGAAATGTATTGCTGCTTAATCCTGACCTTCTGGTCTTAGTGTCAATACCTTTGCTGCTAGGCTTTGCTATAGTCGTTGGTTTCAATACTTTGATTACGAAAATATTCAGTCTTAATTACAGGGAAGCAATTATCACGGTAATTATTGGATCTTCAAGTCACTTTGAAATTGCGATTGCTACGGCTGTTACAATGTATGGTGTCGGTTCACTTGCCGCCTTAGGAACTACAATGGGATTATTCTGGGAAGTTCCCATTATGCTCGGTTTAGTTTATTTAGGAAAATATCTTGGCAAAAGAGGGTTCTGGAAATGGCCGGAATCAGCATTAGATGCATGTGAAATTGTTGATGATCCCTCTGTTACATTATAGGTTCGACAATTCCCTAACTTCATCCCTTTTTTATTTTATCTACTTTAATAGAAAAATGAACGATTATATCTTGAAGCAAATAAAGTTTATACATCTCAAATGAAAGAAGTGAGTTAACATGCCGATAGAAAGTGAAAGATTAGAAAGACTTATTGACTCGGGAGAATGCCCTTCAAAAAGTTCCGAAGTTTATGCAAAAGAGCTGAAAGCGTTAAATGATCAATTAGATAAAGAGGTTCCCGAAAAACTACTCCAATTGTTTAATGCATTATCGGATCATAAAAGATGGAAAATTGTTAAACTGTTACTCAATCGCAAATTGTGCGTCTGTGAGTTTACTGAGGTGCTAGAGGTGACACAATCGACTGTGAGCCATCATCTGAGTATTTTAGAGAGCGCAGGACTAATAAGAGGCTTTAAGAAAGGAAAATGGACGTTTTATGAGGTAAAAAAACCAGATCACGTTGCCAAACTTTTTAAATTTGCTGAAGAATTAGTTAATTCCAAGGTTAGTGTTCTACCAGCCATTTAGGAAATTTATCTTTGATGATTGACTTTTTGTAACTCCTGTTCTTTCTTTTGTCTTAAAAGTGCCTCCTTGTTTGGAACATCATCTTTTAATAGAAAGGATGCCCACGTTGTATCTACTTTGTCAATATTTGCTTCCCAGTATAGTAAACGGTCATACAACCAATTACATTCTTTAGCAATCACATCATCAGCGTCTTTTTGTTCAGCAGCATATACAAATGCAGTAATCGTGTACATAACAAAACCCATGGCGTGCGTTTCAATATGGACAGTTCCAACAACGTGTCCCATAGCGCGAGCAGCAGCACAAGCAGCGGGATCTTCTTCGGCGACTGCGGTTGCGGCATTGTGTGTAGCATGGGCAGCCTTTTTGGCCACTGGCATTTTTATCTTTCCACGCGCCCATGCTTTTGCTGCTTCAACAGCTTCTCGTGGTCGCTCATCTTGGGGATACTTCTCTTCAAAAATCGGAAGTATGCGCTCGGCACATTCAATACTCCATACTACCAACGTCCTATGCTTTTGCTTTTCAATCAGTTCCCTAATTGGCCGTAAGCAGGCGCTTTCTCTTGTAACCAAAAGTTTTTTCATAATTTTTCTCCTTAATTTTTAATTTTCTTTGCTGGGGAATTAGTTTAACCACTATTTCAATTAGAATTGTAGTAAAAAAAACTGAAGCGAAGAACTTCCAGTTTGAATTAAAAGAAATAATTCTCTTCTGTTCCCAGCATATATTCGAGGGTTGAATGGTAGACGTCAACAAACTGATCAAAAGCATCTATATTCGGATCCAGAACTGGATTGAGTTCAACTATGACATAATGAGATAAATTGTTCTTTTCAAATGTTATTAACTTCTTTTGTGCAACATCCAAAATTAGGCGTCCTTCAGGAACTCTAAGTTCTCCTGACTTAATTGCGTCCACGAAAAGGCGATATTTGTCACTGTGGAGACCTCCCAGACAAACTTTAGCGTTCTTAACTCCTGAAGTCGTCTTCACGGTAAACGTTTTTTTCACCAAATTCCCCAATAATCTCTTAGGGATTAAGTGATTGTTTTGTACCTTTGTTAAGACTTCGTCTGCCATTTTTTGGCCTCTTGCTAATTCTATGACTCGAATTTCCTTTGTGATCTTCTCCTCATCAGCTTTTGCAGTAGGATCAATAACATCAGGGCTTATAATATCAACAAGCGGGGTTGGTTTGTCTGGCCTAAGTTCAGTGCTATCAAAAATCACTCCGGAAATTGTCTTAACCTCTGGAATTGGTCGACCACCTACGGACATATTTCCATACATTACTGCAGGTCCTATAAGACAAGACCGAACTAATGTTTCTCCAGTCTCTTCATTGGTAGATATAAGGTTCCATACTTGTTTCGATGTAGCTAGGATATATCCTTCAAGTTGAAAGGATCCCATTTGACTCTCATAATCTGGAATATAAAGTTCAAGTATCCAGAAAAGAGTTGGAAATTCGAGGACATCTTGAATTTCAAACACACCCCAGTAGCGCTCTAAATTGACGATAATTTCAGAAACTTTCTTTAAAATACATATAATTTGCTATCTGTATAACAATATTATACATTTGGAAAGTTTATCTCTCATATTTTTTTTATGAAATCATGAATTTAAAGTTTCTCAGAGATTTATACACAATTCTATTTCTATATGATATTGAGGTCTTCTATCTTTATTTTGTACATGGATACAGAAACGAAAAAATTAAAGGACATTAGATCAATATATGAACAATGCGCAAAGATATCTTCCTCTAATAAGGGGAAATAAAAAATAGGGGTAAGTAGTTAAAGATAGTCTTCTATTTTTGTCTTTTCTTACGCAGAATCATCGTTACTAGCGTAATAAGGGGGATAAGTCCAAGAAGCAAAGTTCCAAAACAGAATCCTGTACCGCCATCTCCAGCATCTCCAGTACCACCGCCTTCACCAGGGGACGTATCAATTGAAGATTCACCGCTTACTATTTCAGCATTTGACCAGTCGTACGCAAAAACATCGACGAAAAATCCTGCTACGCTTGTGTCAAAAATAATGACGCCTGCCTCTCTATTTTCATTCGCCGCTTCGTAGGACCAATTGATGCTTGAGATCAAAACAATTGAGTTATCTACAATAACGCCTTTGTTGTGACAATATTCAAAAACACTGCTAGAATATGCCACTTCGATTCCTTCAGATGCCATATAACTTGCCGAATCTGCCGCACCAGATGGTTGTTTATCAATGATTACTTTAACGGTGACACCACGATCCACAGCAGCTTCGAGTTCATCCAAAAACTCATCTGAGCTGCCATCCCATTCAGTTTTAATATAAGCTTGTTGGACATAAATAGTGTCTGTGGCGGACTGCAAAAGCGATTTTATCGCAGAGACATCGTTATCTGGTGAAACGATAGTTTGAATGGTCATGCTTCCTGTATATTTCTTTGAACTGAAAGACTTTGAATAACTGCCAGAAGACACACTTTCTGAAAAGGTTTTTTCATGATCAGCATCTTCAAAGTATGGTGTAGCTATACCCATATCGTTGTTAAAAACTTGTAGAAAGTAGTTGACGACATCACTGTTTTTGATCATCACTCCCCATTCGCGATTACCGTAACTGGGATCTTTTGGAACGCTCGTCTTCGCCCAATTCGCACTCTGGACTAGTACAACTTCTTGATCTATGATAATGTACTTCGCATGAGTGAAGTCATACGTATTTGAAGACTCAAACAAATTTACGTTTGTAGCACCTGCGTCATCTGCCGCTTGTGATAGATAATAGAGTGCGCCTCTTGTATTTGAGGTTTCAAATCCTGATGCATGACGGTATGAAACGATCACGTTAATTATAATGGAGGGATTTTCGTTCATTTTATCGACTAGAGCGTTTAGGAGGAATGTATTAGAAATGGCATAAATGCATAGGTCAATTTCTTCGTCTGCGCTATCCAACGCATCTATCGTTACGCCGTAAATCGAATCCGGGGATGTATAGCATGTTACCTCCATATTACCAGAATGCTTTGTGGCAGAAAAGTTAGAAGCTGTAGCTAATTGTGTGAAAATAACTCCAGTGAATAGTAGCGTTAGTGTTAGTGTTGTTACAAATAGATATTTCCTTCGCATTAATTTTCACCTTTTTTAAGACTTAAATATTATGTATGAGCTGTGAATATTTAAGTCTGTATCAATTGTTCTGAACGAATTTGCTATAAAAGACTGATGGAGGCAGAAATGTTAAGGCTAGAATGATAAATGGGTTAGCTAATAATTATCTGATCTTTCAAACGACGCACCTTAAATCAGATAAACGACTGGATTATCATTTTCAATTAATTAAAGAAGATAAAGTATTGATCTATTGTTATTGTGATCTAATGCGTGCCTCAAAGGGTTCGCAGTTTTGAAAATATTTCTTATGCAAAATACCGTAGCACAAGAAGGCCTGCCAAAAGAATATACAAACCTGCAATAAAATATCGCAAGTTCGTAGCAGAGACTCTGTGAGAGAATCGTGCGCCCATTTGTGCACCTATCACTAAACTCGGTGCTATAAACACAAGATATACATAATTTACATGCCCCAGTGACGCATGAGTAAGAAACGCCGCGAAGGCGGTTATAGTAACCATAAGGCTTGAGGTTCCCGTGGCTAAATTCACAGGAAGTCCACCAGCAATTAATACAGGGACTTTCAAAACACCGCCTGAAATGCCGAAAAACCCAGCAGCGAAACCGGCTAAAAAACTTGCGGGGAGTACGAGAGCTAAATTTACAATATATTCAACATTCTTATCATCGCTATTTATTAGAGTTCTTCTGACGTAAAAAAAACGGTGGTGTCCAGCCGTAATATGTTGTCCCGCGTCACTATTGATTTCGATTTCACAAGAGCTGTTGGCTTTCAAAACAATGACTGAATTGATAAGCAGGAGGAGTGCGAAAAGAATTTCCAAAAAGACCGTCGATATAAGAGTTGTTGTATACGCACCAAGAATTGCGCCTGGAACAGTTACTGATTCTAAAAGCAGCCCAAGTTTCCAGTCGACCCTCCTCTGTCTAAAATATTCAATAAAAGATGAAATTCCTGTAAACATTACTGCGCTGATACTAATTCCTACGGCTTGACGTGCATCAAAACCAAGAAATAGCAGAGTAGGCACCAATAAGATACCTCCACCAATACCAAGCATAGCTGAAATGAAGCCGATTATTAGAGTGGTTATAACTAATAGCACATAGATAAGTAATCCCATAATTTATCCCAGATTTTAATCAATACGCTGTAAGTCATAATAATAGTTTTTATAGTTGTGGTATCTATATGGATTACAATGCGAGGAATACCTCGCATTATGCGGAGAACACGTTCTTGTGCATGAGACCGAACCTGGGAGGTCCCACGCTTTCGACGATGGGGACGGATGACAGGCAAAAGGAAGAAAAAGGTGAAAAAATGAAAGAATTAAAATACGAATTTTCAACGCAAGAAGAAATTAACAAGGGTTTAAATTGTCTAAAGGACGTAACTGAAGTTACATCTGAAGAAATGGAGGAAACTGGTAGCCTCAAAATTAAATCTTCAGATAGATCGCTAATAATGATAGTTCATTCTATATTTTCTAAAGAGCAAGAACTTACAATAGAAGTATATGCCACTACTACGACTGAAGATGCAGAGAATGTAGTGAAGGAGTGTTTTGGAACACCAAAATCAGAAAGAAAACTAGCACCCTCAATATTGGAAGTGTCAAAAATCATTATCCAGTCTACTAGACAAAACCTAGATCTGTTGTCTGAAGATGTATGTGATATATTTGGACTGAAGGCAAAGCATTTTGAAAAATATAAAAAGATGATTATTCAGTCTGCCTCGATGCCTGGAGCGCTACCTGAGGTAAAACAGGCCGCAGATAAAATAGAATCCTTATAAATACCTCAAAAACTATCATATTCAACAAATTGCAAATACTTGGAGTTGAATTAATGACGGAAAGGGAAAATAGTCTCGTTGTAGTTTGGAGTAGCGGAGATCGCGAAGTTGCACTTAAAATGGTCTTCATGTACACTTTGAATTCAAAATTGAAAGATTGGTGGGAAGATGTTCGCTTTATTGTTTGGGGTCCATCAGCAAAGTTATTGAGTGTTGATGTCGAACTACAAGAATACTTACAAAAAATGAGAGATGCTGGAGTGATATTAGAAGCATGCAAAAAGTGTTCAGACCTTTTTGGAGTTTCAGCAAAACTCGAAGACCTAGGCATCGATGTAAAATATATGGGAGTACCGTTAACGACATATTTGAAGGAAGGTCGACACATAATCACTTTTTAATTAATCTATCATTCTTAAAGAGTTAGAACTCAAATAGAATGTTGCTCAATAGAGTAAAGTAGAATCATCTTTCATCAAAGGTATTTATTCTTTAATATTGTATGTATCGAGTTCTGAAGTTTGTAGCTTTACGTCTGACGAGCAGTCGTTTATTTTTAAAGACGAATGTATCTAAATCTCTTACAACTAGAATTGTCCTCACATGATTTTTCAATTCTAGAATAGCCTTTGTGGATTCTTTTGTTTGAAAGGGTATTGATTCTAAAGTGAGTCTCTCAGCAGCCTGTTTTAATATCGCTTCTTCAGTCGTTTCAATGTCTTTAGGAGTCTTTTTAAATAATGATCTGTGACCAAATCGCATATCGGCAATATGTGTCAATGCAAGATGGTTTGAATTGCTTCTTAGAGCATCAATCACAGCAGTAGATGGTGTAGAATGCATACTCTTTTGCGCCCATCGTTTATTTTTGTTAGGAAAGGTACTTTCATGAAAGAAAATACACGAGTTTTGTCCTAATTTCTGAATCGAAGGAAAACCCGCAATGGTATCTACTGGGAATGTGATTTTTAAATTAAGATTTTTGAAGGCGTAACAAAGAGTAGGTGTTCTATGTGCTGCTCTACATGCCCAAACTTCGGTATTTTGAATTTCATCTATTTTCTTAATTTCATCTGATTGAAAAAATAGTTGGTTTTTTTCATCGTCACTTAGAAATTCTATAAACCGTGGAATCCTTCCTAAAAAACAAGCTCTGATAAAAAGTCTTAAGAAACGTTCTTTCTCAGGCGGATAAAACAATTTCACCTTTGGATTATCAGAAGCTTTTTTAATCTTACGAAGAACCCAACCAAAATATACGGGGTTGAGGTGATCTAAATGTGTATGAGTGATATAGATGCGGCGGATTTTTGAAAAATCGTCTTTTCTAAGAGAAAGTAAGTTTTTGGATCCACAATCAATTAATGCAATAGATTGATCGTCATCAGAATATAGTCTTACGACCATTGCGCTTTTTGCTCTATATTGAAGTATGT
>NZ_JAHPYX010000010.1:0-24610 GCF_019058535.1 Candidatus Borrarchaeum sp. | reverse complement strand
TGTACACCCAGACTGCGATCAAAATTGCGATTATGAACCACACAATAAGTGGTATATACCACAATAACCCATATTGCATTTTATTTTACCTTCCTTTTTGTTATTTGTACTAAGTAAAAAATTTCAATACTTCTATATAAGGTTTGTTTACGTCTCTGATCAAGCCTTGTTTACGGTTCTGATAATCGTACTAATTACCAAAAGATTTTTAAAGTGAGTTTGAAAAAAGGTGAAAAATATTATAGAAAAACTTTGCTTCTTTAATTTAAGTGTAGAAAAAATTGGAAAAAAGGAAGAAGTTTAAGATACTACCGGTTTATCTCTTCTAATAATCAGCCAGATTATCAAACCGATTATTCCTGCAATCAGTACAATAATTAACCATAGTACTCCGCTCTCTCCCCTGCTTTCTGCATCTTTGTACACCCAGACTGCGACCACAATTGCGATTACGATCCATATTATAATAGGTCCCAGAAATATTATCCAATTCTGCATTTTTTTTACCCTCTTTGTTTTATCCTACTCTATGTGAAAAATTTCTATACTTCTATATAAAGCTTGTTCTCACTATTTTCATCTTAGAACGCACTCTAGAAATCTATAAAGTCCTTCGTTTCATTATGGACACAAAAATCTTAAGAAGAAGACGAGCAAAAGATAATCGAGATAAGATTCAAGAAAGAAAAGTGAAGTTTCTTAGAGAAGTTTTATAGCTTCAAAGAACCAAGCCATCCGCCAATAAGTGACCAGAGGATGGCGAGTGGGTAAACTATGAGAACAGTTGAGGTTAAAAGATAGTTAACGAAATCCTGTTGAAGCATTACCCCTAGAATGGCAAAGTCAAGCAGAAAATTAAGTATCATAATTATTAACCCTATCAGGAGAGAATCCGCAGCCCATACTGACATGGGTGTCCGGTAGACAGCTGCACGGACGATAAGAACCACAAGTATTGTATTAATGACTCCTGTTATTAATACAGTAGTTAGATACAATTCGGGAGCATTTATAACAGCGTAACCAACAATTATGAAACCAATTATCCATGTAATGACACCTAGGATCAAACCATAGACAATATCGTTTGTTATTTTGACCACCATTTTCACCACCATTAATACAGGTCTTATAATTTTCATTAATTTAAATCTAATCGAAAGATTTCTACTAGACAAGGAAAGCCAAAGGAATAAATTTCTTTAATTAAGTAGAAATATTAGGTGCTTTGAACCGAGTTAGGATTCTCAAAAAATTGCGCAAGTACTGCAGCTGATTCGTCACTCCACGCCATTCCGATGTGACTGTGATTTTCTAATACAACAAATGCTCTGGCTTCGGGAGCTTGCTCAAATTGATTACGTGTTTCATCAATATCAAATAATGCGTCCTTATCGCCGATGATAAGCATCACGGGGACATTATAATACATCCAGAACATTGTGGCGCTCGTGGCTGCCATACCATTGACCATAGTCCACGTCCATTGGTTCACCCTAAGTGGATCTTGCATAGCGGCGTTGATAGTTTCGTTAGCAAACTTGTGATTGAAGCCTACACAGTATACGTGAGTGTCGCCAGATATAGCCTTTTGGATGGCATAATCATGGACTAAAGCGTAGTTGTCATTAGTCTCTCGAATATGATTTGGGGCTTGATAATGATTGTAAGGAGCAACAAGAGCAATAGAATCGACCACTTCTGCTAAGTCCTTTTCTAGAGTCTTATTAACGTATTCGACAAAACGTGAAATACATCCGCCTCCAGAACTATGTCCTGCTAGGTGAAACGTAGCTTTTGGCCATTTCTTTTTTAAGTCCTCGAGATGAGTGTTAAGATCACGCGAAATCTGATCCGCGTCTAAACAATCACCAATCCTACCGGGATAATAGTTCGAATCGTCAACAGGGGTTCTAGGAGTAAAAGCAGGGTCACTACAGTCCGTTGCTGACTTGCAGACAGAAAGGCCATGCCCCCTCGTGTCAATGATTCGAGCAAAAACTCCTCGTTTCGCCAAGCCGTATCCCACCAAGGCATAGCGTCCTGAATGAGAAGTTGATCCAGGAACGTATATTACTATAGGACCATTGCCATTCCATCCTTCTGGAACGAACTCTCGGTATGCTAAATTCAACCCTTCTTCTCCCTTCATGAATTTCGGTTCAGGCCCAGAAGGAGTGCCTGACAAAATAATCTCAGTTTCCCAGTCTGTTAGAGTATACGGTGTTGGTGGGGCCTGCTCAATCATTTCTTCTAACGTACGTGAACGTTGGTTAAATAATGTCATAGCAAAAGTCACTACAGCAATCATGTAGATTATCGTACAAATTATGATAAAAGTCATCTTTTTTTTACGGATAATTGATTTAATAGAACTAATATTATTCATCAAACCCATCTGATTGTTTTATGGAGTTTACGTTATTGCACCCTCATTGTATTTATAATTTTACAATAATGCGGTTCTTGCTTATTTAAACTAATTAAAACACAAATAAATTGAATTATTTTGGTCCTATGCACTTGTACGGCTTTTTTCTAAATAAATGTAATGCATTATTCTTTTAAAACTGGTAATGTAAATGCACCTTCAGGCAGAACTAACACGGAATCACCTGGCTCAATGACTTTTCGAATTGCCTCTTTTGGTGAATCATGATAAGCCATACGCCATGATTCAACTGTTTCTCTTTTCAGACCTTTCGAAACAATATGAATATCCGCCTTTTCTCTTGTGCGGTTTATGTCATCATAAGCAACTAAAACTTCGATAAGATCACGTGCAGTTCCGCTAAGTAAAATTTCTTTTAGTTCCGCTTCACCGAGTGTCGAATAGTAAGCAAAATCTTCTCTTCCAACGCCCTCATAGCTTGGTGTAAACAGGATAATTTTTCCTCTTGGTCTGACAGCAACTCTTGCATTATCGAAACCTTTTGAACCCTGATAAAAATTAAGATCCATTGGGAATGAAGTCGCAATTACAACATCGTATTCTTCTGGAATAGGTCTTTCATAAACAGTTTTGGCGATTTCTACTCCTGCATCAAAGGCCTTAATCGGGTCACCTGCGACCAAGCCTAGGGTTTCCAGTTTTTTACCAAGGATAGCATTGACGATATAATCCATGCTTGCTATTTTTGCAGCCTCGTTCATGTCTTCGCGAATTGGATTTCCTTTCGTAACTCCTAAAAACTTCACATTAGGAAGAGTCATCATCTGATGATTATGATTGATTGAACGTCTATTTGAGACACCTGGCAAGATTACTTTTGTTCCTCCTCCATATCCTGCCCAGGGATGCGGCGCTACATCGGCCAGACCAATTTTTATATCAGCTTCTAAGACCCTGTTGTTAATATTTACCTCAGTACCTCGTTTCGTTTTTCCTAAGATGGTTGTATTTGTATCGACTTCATGTTGATAAATTTGAAACCGATTATAATACTTTCCAATTAATGCACGCATTTCCTTTTCATTCATTTGCGGGTGAGTTCCCAGAGCGAAGACAATACTTATATTCTTATCAGGAATAGGGACCTGAGATAATCGTGATATGACAAAATCTATAAGAAGTTCATTTGGAGTAGGTCGTGCCTTATCACAGGCTATAATCACGATTTGATCTCCTTTATCGACCAGTTCTTCTAATTTTTGTTGTCCCACAGGGTTCTCTAATATACTATCAACCTCTTGCTCGGAGAGTGGTTGTCTTATTCCTGCAGTTTCTAAAACATCAATTTTTGCCGTGTCTGGTAAGTCAAGCGTGAGTTTTTCTTTCCCATAAGGTAGATTGATCTTCAAGACTAATCCCCTTTAATGAAGTGTACATACCCTCTATAAAGTTTTTAGTAGGCAAATTTTGGAGTGACGAATGTGGTGTTCAGTTCAAAACATTAATAACTGCAACACATGAAGTCTTCAAAACTAACATTTGAGCAACGCAAATATTTAAGGAATGCATTAGGGGTTGACTGAGATCTCAAACGTTTCAGGGATAGACCGGGTAACCTTCACGATGATGATGGCTGCTGTTTGGATCTATTCTCTAGGCTGGATTGTTATCAAAATTGGGCTTAATGAACTCCCGCCCGTAAGTTTCGCTACCTTGAGATTTACGATAGCTACGTGTCTAATGATGGTATTTATTGGCGCGACAAGGCAATTTTCTGCTATAAAAACTTTTGAAAAAAGAGATTGGGGTATATTTCTTATCTTAGGCTTTGTGGGGGTATTCTTATGTTATGTGTTAACTTTTAGTGCTCTTACTCTCACAACTGCAACAGATGGAGGGGTATTAATAAATCTCGATGCCGTATTTATTGCAATCTTATCTATTCTCTTTTTGAATGAGAAATTTACTTTTTTTAAATCCGTTGGCTTCTTTGCCGCATTCTTGGGAGTGATCCTGATTTTAACACAGGGCGATTTGTTTTTCGGTGCTCTGACATCAGCTAGAATTCTAGGAAATTTCTTAATCATAGCTTCTGCTATATGCTGGGCCGTTTTCAGTGTAATTGGTAAAACGGTAACTGATAGATTCGAACCAGCCCTCGTAACAGGTTTAAGTTTTGCTATTGGTGCACCCATGCTTGCTGTGCTGAGTTTTTCAATAGAAGACGTAGGCTTGGTTTTAGCGGCATCAATGATTTCTTGGTCTTGCATTCTTTATCTAGGCGTTGCAAACTCAATTGCAACCTTATTGTTTTTTACATGCTTGAAAAGAACTGAAGAGGCTTCCCGCGTTAGTGTTTTTTTCCTTCTCTTGCCAATCTTTGTGCCGATCCTTGCTTTTTTCATCATTGGAGAAATCATTACATATTTTACAGTCTTAGGCGCTATCCTAATAATATTGGGCGTCTATTTTGTGGAACATCATTGAGTTTGAATATTGGTTTTTGCTATTTTTAAACAGACGATCCAAAGCTGTCATAGCATTTATTAAAGAGTGTGTCGGAATTTCTTATAACGAATATACACGGTCAATCCAAACATCTGGAACATGCTATAAACTGCAAAGTTTGGTTGATCGCCTTATTATGAGGAGGACAAATACGTGAGTGAAATCAAAGTATTTCGCGCAGAAAAAGATGATTTAGTAGAATTATCAGATTTTGATGGGACTTTTACGAATGGAGACTGTTATCTTGTTGATACTGGTGAACTTGGAAAAATCTATGTGTGGCTGGGCTCAGAGTGTTCAGTTGATGAGAAATTTCTGAGTAGTGTATCTTCTACAATGTTAGACCAAAGCCGTGGAGGATTGCCAGACATAGATACAATCGAGGAAGGTTCAGAACCTCCAGAATTTCGAAATCTCTTCTCACGTTTCCGCGTAGTCGAGGGAGATATCCCAGGATTTCTGGAAGCGCCACCAGCTGAAACCTTTGTCAAGAAGATGTATCAAGTTGCTGGTGAAACATTTGGAGAAGTTGAAATGGCTCAAATTACTGTGAGTGATGACAATCTTGATTCTGGCAATGTATACCTAATTGAGACACTAGAAACGATTTTTATTTGGATTGGCAAAGGAGCATCAGGAATGGAAAAATTCCGTGGAAATGTTATGGCTAGAAAACTTAGAAGTAACCGAGGTGGTCGACCGAAGGTTCGCAGAATAGAAGAAGGACAAGAAACTGATGAATTTAGAAGTGTTTTTGATTAATACCTTTAGAGTAGTTAATTAACTCTTAATTAAGAAGGAGGAAACGAGTAAAATGAAAGTGTTCCGTGTGGAAAAAGGAGAACTTGTAGAAATGCCCGAAGGTTTTAGCGAGTTTACAAGAGGCGATTCCTATTTAGTCGACGCGGGTTTAAAGATGTATTGCTGGATTGGAAGTGAATCAAGTGTCGATGAGAAATTCCTTACTTCAGTTAGTTCAGTCCTACTAGACCAAAGTCGTGGAGGAGAAGCTGATATCGATACCGTAGACGAAGGAGAAGAACCCCCAGAATTTCGAAGTCTCTTTGAGAATTTTATGGTAGTTGAAGGAGATCAGGCGGCATCCATATTAAAGAAACCTCCACCAACAACGTTCGCGAACAAGATGTACCGCATCGCCGGCGAGACATTTGAAGAAGTAGAATTGGCAAGAGTTCCTCTCACTAAGAATAATTTAGACTCTGGCAACTGCTATATCGTAGAAACGCTGGACACAATCTACCTGTGGATCGGCAATGGAGCTTCTGCGAAAGAGAAGTTCAAAGCTAACATAGTGGCTAGGAAACTACGAAGTGATCGAGGAGGTCGACCTAGGGTTCTTAGAATCGAGGAAGGTGACAAAGTAACACAAGCTTTTGAAGAAGCCTTCGAATAACAAGTCCTCTTTTTTTTATATTATTGTAATGAACTATACTATATCTGATGTATTCCTTTTTTTTCAGGTATTAGTTCTATTAAGGCCTATAAATAAATAAAACAAAAAAAACTTGATTAAAAAAAAAGAAATATATTATGAGATTATCTGTCTAAGATTTTGGATTTGCTGTATCTAAGAATTTCTTAGCAACTTGAGGTAAATCAATTTTCTGCGATCGAAGTAAGTCTTGTAGTACTTGAATAAACGGAATAACTGCGCCTGCGATGCTGCCAAATGCGCTATTTGAGTCACCTATTACGTACATCTTTTCAATTGGGAGTTTCTGGAAGATTCCAGGAATCGCTTCAATGAGTTTTAATTGAAATAGGCGTTCATCTGATTCTTTTAAAGCCATGATTTGTTGCAAAACACCCTCAGCTTCAGCAACCAGATCTTGTTTTATTTTTGCAGCGTCACCTTCAGCAATTAATTGAAGGCGATTTTTTTCTGCAGTAGCTTCAACCTCAATACGTTGTCGTTCAAGTTCTTGTACTTTCACTTCCCGCTGTTTAGCTTTAGATTGAATTTCGAGTTGAATTTCTTGCTCTGCTACTCCAGTTTTCTCAAGGACATCCAAATCTCGCATTCTTGTTATCTCACGCATTTCAGCCTGCCGAAGCTTAGCTTTTTGTTCCTCTGCTGCTTTCTTCACAGCTTCCATATTTCCCTTCAGTTCAGGATCTAAAACTTCGACATCACGTATCTCTACGCTGTGGGCGGTCACACCCCAGTTTGCCATGAGGTCATGAAGTTCGCTAATCACAGCATCAATAATTTTGGATCGTTCTCTAATTATATCCTCAAGCGCCATATTTGCACACGTGGTCCTGATGATACTCTCAGCAGCATTTTTGATTACAGTTTCAACATAATCTCCTGAACGTTTATCCCAACTAACACTTGTAAAAGCTGCACTCGGTTCAGTTACTTGCCAAAAAACGAATCCTGTAACTCCAATGTTCTGATATTCTCTTGAAACTACTTTTTCTTTTGCCTCAAGCGATGTCTGTTGGATCGTAGTCGGTATCACAATTACTTCGTCAATCAGCGGGAGTAAAAACAATCGTCCACCAAGCCCTGCTCTCTTCACTTTACCATTTCTTAGAAAAATTACAAATTCATTTGTCTTGAATTTGCGATATCTGGTTAGCAGGTATAGCAGAAAGAAGAAGAACAGAACAGTCACAGTCACAATCCAAACGCTGTATGGACCTAAAACTCCTAACTGAAGCATTTTATAGTTCACTCTCCTTATTAATTCTTTTTACAAGGCAGGTGGTTCCTTCTGCGTCTAATATTTCAACTATATCTCCTTTGTAGAATTCTTCGCCGGCTTCATATGATTTAGCGGGTAATAAGATTGACCCCATAGGGCCTTCTATAGTAACACGCACTGAGCCTCCTCGATACGTTGTCTGATGAACAATAGTGCCTTTTTTTCCCACAAGTTCTTTTGGATGAACAATGCTACCAAGTTCACTTTTTGCAATTCTTTTCCATAGCGCACGAACCGATGCTGAAAGAATTATCGGCGTTAAGAAGATTATTAGAGTTCTTAAAAATGAATCCATTTGGATTTGAAAGAGACTGATGCCCATCGCTCCAAAACTCAACATAAATGTTGATACAAGGAGAATTATCGGAGCACTATCACCACTTGCTTCAGTGTGTACATCTTCATGTCCCACTCCGTGTGAAAGGTCGTGATCTCCAACATCGTGCCCATCTATACTATGATCCCCAACGTCATGACTAATATCATGACTGACGTCGTGCCCATCTATGTCATGTCCATCTACACTATGATCTCCGCCATGGTCAAAACTAACGCCGAGAAGAATGGCTGTCAGTACAAAGAGTATTATACCTGAAATGAAAAAACCGACCGATATATCTAATAGAACTGCGTCAAAGCCGCTTATTTCCAGGAGGATTGCATTAAAGCCGTTTATTTCCAATAGGATTGTTCCCATACCCATACCCACCACTGCCAATGTATTTTTTAGAGAATAATCTACCCTGGTGCTAAAGACTAGCACAATATCACCGGTAGAATCATTCTCAAAGAATATATGGACGTTTGACTTTATAAATCTTTATGTATGCAAGTTCACCTAATTTCAAGCCCATATTTCAGGGCTGGACAGTTGTTCGATGATATTTTAGAAGACGAAAAAGGTTAATTGATAAATCAAGGAAATGATAACAATGAAAATAAAGCATTAGAGAATTTTTTAATAAATAAAACTTAAAATATACTTATTTATTACTTGCTATACTTATCGATCAGTTGCTTTGGTTTAGTATAAGAGAACTAGTGATTTTTGGCAAATTCCAAAAGTATTAATCTATAAAATCACAACTGAATGGTCTTTTCTTTATGAGGAATACAAATATGCAAGTTTTTCACAAAAAATCCACTAATTTTAGAGATACAAATTTCTAATAGTTTTTGACATAAAAAAAATTTACATAATTAAACTTTTTTACTGTTATTATATTTGTATTATTCAAAAAAAAATTACATAGACCATTATTCTATTTTACAAATATCAATATATTTTTCTTTTTACGACACAAAAGTTATAAATAGTACATTGTTTCACAAACAAACATTTCCAGTTGTTTATACTATAGTTAAAAAAAATTAGGAGAAAACAAACATGGGCGAAGTCTTTGCTCGAAAAAGTTCTGGTTTAGTTAGAAACATTAGCGCATGGGAAACATTGATCTTCAATGTACTGGTTATGGCTCCTTCAGCGGTCTATATCTATGGTATCTGGGCGACAGTCACGTTTCCAGGGGTATATCTACCCACGACTGCTCTGATATGTATCCCTATCTGTCTGATCATAGCTATTTTCTATAGTCTCTATTCGGCGGCTGCACCACGTTCTGGTGGTGACTATATCTGGATTAGTCGTACGGTTCATCCAGGTCTCGGTTTTATGACGAATTTCTTCCTGTTCATTGTACTTATTAGCTTAGTTGGAACGGAGATTCCTTGGACCTTGGAGTATGCGATCGCACCACTCTTAGTGAAAATGGGGAATCCAATGGCGGCAGCATCAGTTTTGAATCCAGTCACGATGATGGTACTCGGTACAGTCTATATCATACTTGTTTCACTAATTGCAGCACTTGGATCAAAATGGAACGCTAGGGTGTTAACGATTGCATTCTTCGTTATTGTGGCAGGCATTGTCACTTTTGCAGCAGTCTTTGCAAGTATAACGCCCGCACAGTATGCTGCGAACTTTGATGCATCTTCCATCCCTGGTGATATGACCTATGCAGGAACCATTGCTGCGGGGAACGATGTAGCGAATACGTATGGACTGCCACTAATGACCGTTTTTCCACTTGCAGCGACCATGCTAGGCGTGACATTCACAATGATCAACTTCCTTGGATTTGCACAGTCAGTGTACATTGCTGGTGAAATTAAAGATGTTCGAAGATCACAGTTTATTGCCATTCTAGGTGCAGTCATAGTCTTTGGTCTGCTCACCTTTATGATCTACCAATCGGCTTATATTGGTATGGGCGGCTCTTTCGTTAACGCAATCAGTACAACCTATGTTTATGGAAGCCCGTATTACACGATGCCAGCAGCGATAACAGGACCATGGTTTACAGTTCTTGCCATTTTTGCAACAGATAATCTCGGTGCTTACTTCATTATATGCCTAGGATTTATGATGATGACTTGGGCCGCTGGACTCACATATGTTTACACCTGCACAAGATTGATGTTCAGCTGGAGCTTCGACAGAATCTTACCTACAAAGGTTAGCGCTGTAGATACGCGCTTTGCAACACCATGGGTGGCTCTAATCATTTGCGGCATTGTGGCATTTCTTTTCATGGTACTATGGATCTTCACAACAATTATGGCATTCTTTGTTTATATCATCACAGGATGGTTCGTAGGAAATTGCATCGCATCAATAGCTGGGTTTATATATCCAACGAAAATGAAAGAATCCTTTGAATTAGCGCCGGACATTGTAAGAAAGAAAATCGGTCCATTCTACACGATCCAATGGGCAGCTATAGGCTCATTTATTGTCTCAGCCTGGATGGCATATGCCGGTATGACTCCAACGCTCTCAGGTGCTGTAAGTGTAGCTAATCTCGCATTTACATTCGTGTTCTGGCTCATCGCTTGGATCATCTTCGGAATCGCTTGGATCTATCATAAGAACAGAATTCCGCTATCATTAACATTCAAAGAAATTCCACCAGAATAAATACAAACCAATTTAACGCATCTACACCATGCGCCAACTCTTTTTTTTTAATTTAGTCATTCCACTTCTTTTAATCTCGTATTATTGTTCATCAGAGATCTTTCACTATCTACTACTTTATGAGGTCTCTGGGATGCATCGTATTACATGTATGCTCTTCAGTTAATGTCGTAAAATTAGGAATGCTTTTTTGTTAAACTCAATCAGATTTATGAGAAAAAGATATAGCTAATCCTCATTGCGGCTTTTGCAATAAATGGACCATAACAGGATGTTAAAAAAAAAGAGGGAATTGGGTGTTTCCGACGCAACAGAACCCGGCCAAAGCCTTTAGAACTCCGCTGACACACGATCCTATTTGGGAGAGGTTTGTACTTTTTAGTTTTGAATCAATGTTCGAACAATTTGCATCTGGGCGCCTCTTCTTGAAATCCTAGAGTGACACAGGATTGCATAGGTTCTCGGATTTGGCTGCAACTCGACCACAGTCGGCACAGACAAATTTAGCGGGGGATACCAGCTTCTTAACTCTGTCTACGTCTATTTCTGTCAAAAGGCCTCGGCGTTGTACCATATAGCACAAATGATTCACATGCTCTGATGGATAATGGGATTTGGGAGGTAATTTTGCCAACGGTTTAGCACCTCCAAGTTGAAATTTTAGAGTTTTATGGGATGGCACAGGCTCTCTGCTTTATTAGCTGCCCGCCCACAGGTTTCACACACAAAATTAGCCTTCGACACCATTTTCTTAAGGGTTTTTAGATTGTCTTCCATGAGAAGACCCTTTCTTGCAACCATATAGCATAGATGCTGTTTATGTTCTTCAGAATATTCCTCTTCCGCCATACCATCACCTTGAATTTTGTTAAACAAAATAGTCTATATCTACCTGCATATATATTAATATACCTGTTTTTGAGTTTATTAATATATGCGCTCATTCGTATTCAATCGTTTCTTCCTTTTTGGATTATTCTGGGGAGCCTACTTGGAATCTTCTGGAAAAATATACACGCGAAGGTAGAATAGTCATATCTGAGGCTTTATCTGAATGAAGAAATGCTTCCTAATTTCATTAGATAAAATAAGAGGTGCATGCTATTTTTGTAATGAGCCTAAACATTTCACACAAAATTTATCGTCTTTTCTATCTGTCTCAATCACCCTGTTAGAGAATCTCATCACACACTTTGGATTTTCACAATGTTCTCTGCCAAGCAGATGTCCTAATTCGTGAATAGCTTCTTTCACAGCACGATCAATATACCGTTTTTTATTGGACGATTTTAAACGGGCTAAGGAAATAATGCTTACAGATTCTAGAGGATTTGCCAAACCCAGCACAAACTTTAACCGAGGTACATACAAATCTCTTTTAACGATCCCTAGAACAAAATCATAACTATTTTTTAAAGGAACAAGAAGAGACAAGAAATCGTTTGCATTTGAGCACAACCCAAAATATTGTTTAGCACTCTTTCTTACCTTTGGATGATGGTTGTTTTTTACGACAATGTCACATTGCAAATAATCTCCAACGCGTTGTTTTATCTCTGGCAAAATATCAATATCGTCAAAAGTGACAATAAGAAGTTTATAATGAGAGTTGATCATTCTACTTTTACCTACTGGAGAGACGTCCTGTTCCAATAATCTCAAAAAGAGATCCACAGGCGTGGATTCGGACCGACCTAGTCCTGCTGACAAGAAAAAGTAAAGAATAAATATATAGTTATTGATTCTGGTAAAAATGTAAGTGCTAAGAATACGATAGAAAAATCTGTAAATTTAAACAGGGGCATCTAACAACTATTTCAAAGCAATTCTGCCCAATATATGTTTTGCTTTTAACTTTATTAGATGGAGAGTCCCCTCCGAAACAATTTAGCGAAAGGCCGAGCATATGGTTTTACTTTTGTTTTGGAGAATAAAAATGTTAAAAAATCGACTTTTTAGCTATGAGGTTTCCAATTGGCGACAGCGTCTGCAACTTTAGCAATCATGTCAATACCTACGATTTCAGTTTGGAATAACGGAACTTCTCCTCTAACGAGAGGCCATAGGTCTTTCTTAATTGTTCCAAGATAGTTTTGTTGTTCCTTATATTTGTTTTCCATATATTCTGTGACTTTGCCTTTTACAACATCCTCAGGTATCACCATATTGACGAAAACTCCGCCAATTGGTATATCAAAGCCCCGAACCATCGTAATAAATCTTTTAACGACAGCAATCGGAAGTGCAAGTGGAATGGTTACGAAGAAGAATGCTGTAGCCTCAGGATTATTTAGATACTTTTTAGCCTCATGCATTTTTGTTCTCATTTCTAGTAGATCTGCCATCATCGGATCCTTCTTTATTTCCTCCTTCACTTTTTCTTTTCTAAAGGAGAGTTTTACTCGAAGTGACATAGCTTCTTCTCTGGACGCTATCATTCTTGAAAGCCAAAGATCATATATCTTACCTAATCCAAGCAATCTCACAGCATTAGCTACGGCTGCACAGTCAAAAACGATTTTATCATAGTTTTCAATTTCCTTTAACATAAGATCAAGCATGACGTCAAACATGGCACTTTCTTCGAAAGCTGGGTTTGTGGATGCGATGGCTGTGAAATCATCTGCCTTAACTGGGATGTCTGCCCATTTCAGAAACCATCTTAATCTTTCTGCAAGTTGATCCTTATATTGTTGCACAGTTTCTTTTATGTCAACTTCAATAGCATAAAGATTCTCTACACCTTCAACTTTCTTGATGCCTCCTCCCCAGAGCTCTTGTCCAAACATACTTGATAGTGAGTGAACCGGGTTAAGCGAAGCCAATAAGATTTTTTCACCCTTTGATGCATAGTAATGTGCTATTCCCGCTGCTACAATGGTTTTACCAACCCCTCCCTTTCCACCTGTGAAGAAAAACTTTAAATTAGGTTTTTCCTCTGCAAATTCTAATAAAGTTTTTGGTTCTTTTTCAGACGTTTTACTCACCGCTTGTTTCCCCCTCCAGCCAAGGTTTCTCAAATACACGATCAGCGACTTTAGCTATCATCTCTAAACCCTTAGGTTCTCTATCAAACATAGGACAAATTGCTCTTATGTGATCTCTAAAATCATTCCAGATGTCTTTTAGGTATTCCTGTTGCCCTGTTATCCTATTTCTTAGAAAGTCGCTAAGTTCCTCTCTTTGTAAAAGTTCTACAGGATATACTTGATTCACAATAATACCGCTGAGTTTTAAGTTTAGTTTGCCAAACATTTCTAATGCTCTCTTGGTATCAAGTATTGCCATCCTCTCTGGAATCAAAACCATAAAGAATGCAGTCTTCTTTGGATCAGATAGGAATTTTGTGAAAAGGTCAAGTTTTTTCCCGATTTCAGTAATTTCATTAATCATAGCATCCTGACTTTCTTCAGTGGTAGAACCCCTAAGAGTAGCGGCAACAGCGTTGTATTCGTAGGCTTTTTTACGTGTCTCCTCTATTTTTTCTATCCATGCATCTAAAATTTGAGCCATGCTAATCATTCGCACTCCATGCCCGAAAGGGGGCATATCAAAAATATAAAAATCATAGTCCGCATTCGCTACTAGGTCAGCCATAGCATCAAAAGTGGCACTTTCATGCATAGCAGGCTCGGCAGCAGCAGACTTAATATATTCGTCTATCTCAGGAGGTAACTCGTCAAGCGTGTACATGTCTAAAATTTTTTGCTTGATTTCCTCTTGGTATGCACTTATCTTCCTATCCGCATCAATTTCTATTACATAAAGATTATTTGCTAATTCCTGTTCGCCTTTACCAAAGAGATCCTTCTCAAAGATGTCACTAAGAGAAGCTTGAGGATCTGTACTAAAACATAAAACTTTTTTGCCCTTTTTAGCCAGCCAATGCGCTGTAGCAGCGCTAAAAGTAGTTTTCCCTAAACCTCCCTTACCAGCAAAAATGGCTACGTTAACTTCAGGATGAGTTTCAAAGAACTCCTTTAGCGATTGTGGCAATAGTTTTTCCCCCTCTAGAACAATTGGTCGGTAAAGTCTCTTTCCCTGAATATTCTCTTCTTCCAAGTTGCAATATTTGGTACTGCATACGGCAAAATCTTTAACGAATAATAGGGTGGCAATATAGGTATTCCAAGCATATCGCCCAGTGTTATTAACATAAACAGATGTTCAAGGTACATTCTGGTTTTCAACATATATCTGACCATGTCATGTGTTGCCATACCGTAAACAAATTCTTTCATCGCAGATTTAATACCCTTTTTCTTCTTCTTTTCCTTTTCTTCCTTCACACGAATCCCACTCAAAATTTATCCTATTTACAGAGAGGTAAAAATAAGAATATTATTGTATGTGTACATTATAATCTCTTTTTAAGTGTATATTATTAAAACTTATTAAATATACTATGAAACTTGATATGAGAGTATATCATGGCAAATTAATAATTGTAAGCAAAAAAAAGAATTTCCTATCCCAACTTCTCCAGAAACTCCTTTTCCCTTAAAAGATCCCTCTTCCAAACATTAATGTACGGAAACCAATGTACTAATAAGTTGTATTTGTAAATGGGAGGAATTACAACAACCCCAATTAAATCCCCAATTGTTACAAGCATTAAAGCAGCATTCATCTCAAATGCCATTTTCTTATAAGTTTTTACAATATTAGTGACAGTCGCACCGAATAAGACATTTTTTAAAGAATTTTTAATCTTTTTCCAAAATTTCACTTACGCTCCATCCCTACATTCAATATCAAATTAGCTAACGTATCACCAAATTCTCTTCGAGAAGTTATAAAACTTCATATGAAAGGTGTAATTCCTCATGCGTGGATTAATCACTGATAAATAAGACTAAAGTAATGAAAATTAAACCAAAATTTCCCCCTAAACATAGGATGTGATAACGTATAATGCTTTCTATAGAATAGTTTTCAGCCTAATAAGTTATTCATTCACTTCACTAACATACTCAAATATTTTTTCTTTAAGTTCCTTATACTCTGGAATCCTGTTAAATACTTTCTTTCCATTTATCAGAACCACGGGATATTTCCATATCTTATGCCTTAACGACTTCCAAAATCCCTTCACCGAAGCTCCATCCGTCACTTCTAAATTCACTGAAAATCTAAAATCGCGAATTAACTTCTCCCCAATCTTCGAAATTGCGAAGTATTCTTCCCTCATCTCTTTTGGATACTCATTAAGCTGTTCTTCGTAGGGTTTGAGTCCAGCTACATGAATGATATGCATGCAATGATGACAGTGACTATAAAAGGTTGGCATTGGATATTATTTCAATTTTCACAGAGGCTTTACTTAAGGATTGCTTATAATAATCTTCGGAGAACGCAACATCTTTGTTCATTTAAATCACGCCGTATATAACAGTTTTGAAATAGTTACTTTTAAGTACATCTAAAGTGGTATGTTTTTCCCTTAGAACAGACCTAACCTTTCCTTAGTTCATCAGACATATTTTCTGTTTTTGGTTCTAAGAATTAGGTGTTAATATTGACTTTCAAAATTCGCAAGAATAAAATAGATAAAAAAAAAATAGCGCGATGGACAAAACCTCCATTTTTACGAGGAGGCCGCCCAAATTCGCCTCAACGATTTAAAGCTGTCGTATGCCATTATCAAGCCAAGTATTACTAAAATAAGCCCTACAACTCCGAAAGCAACAGTAAATGCTGTAGCCCATCCTATATTTTGTGGGAGGGCTAATAACCTCGCTACGAGTGGCTGTCCTATAGCAGTTCTATATAACATCACTCCACTTAAGTATAGAAGGGCAGCTAGACATGTAACTATCATGAAAATCGCTGGAATCAAGTTATACTTCGTAGTTTTTTTAATGGATGCTAAGTATACGGTACTAAGTAACAACATCAAGCCAGCCATCAATTGATTAGCTCCACCAAAAAGGTACCATATGAAGGTGAATAATCCACTGTACGCAAAAATTCCACCTAGCAGAAGGCATATGATAGACGCTACCCACTTATTAGCAAATAGTGCTCTAAGTGGCGGAATATTTGCAGTCATTTCAAGTAACGCCATTCTCATAAATCTGATTACCAATTGTAAGACAGTTATGGCATATAACGCTATAAATGCAACGAAGAAAGTCCATACTGCTGGTGAAGCCGCTGCTCCAAGTATGGGAAGTAGTAGTGCACTAGCTCCTCCTGCAAGTCCTCCAACGCTTCCAAGGCTCACTGCAGTAGCAGTATCCAATGCCATATATGCCCCTAGGGCAGCCAATGCTAAGAGTCCTTCAGTTAGCATGGATCCTGCTCCAATCGGTAATGCATCAGTTTCAAGATCTAATTGTCTTGCCGAACCACTGGTTCCAACTAAACTATGCCAACCAGAGATCGCTCCGCATGCGATCGCTACAAATAACATCGGCCACACTGGTCCCGATGCAAGACTTGGAAAATACCACTTTGTTGGTATTGCAGGCGGTTGAAGGGCTATTCCAGTGAGTGGTGATGCTAATTCAGCAACAATTAATAGAATAATTCCCGCTAAACATGGCCAGAAAGCCATGTAGTTCACTGGTTGTGCATAACGTATTATCGGTAGGACTGCTCCAAAAAGGCATAGTACTGATATTAATATTAACATCAATCCATAGATTCCTGCATTATCAGCCGCAGCCAAAGATGCGTAACCCCAGAAAGGAAGCGGAATTAGCCATGAACCTACAATAATCCCGATTATCATTATGATAACGCCGGCGATGGTGGTAACTGATAGTGGAAGCTTCATTATGTATAACATGACGCCGGATATTATGCCTGCTGCGAATACGAAAAGTATGAATATCATTGCTCCTCCTCTTAATGTGAATAAGGTGGCAATTACCCACATGAATGCCGCAGTTATCGTTAGTAGATAAAAGACGAGGAATCCCATCAAGACATTTCTTGTTCTAGGGCTGATGAATTCATATGTTAGCGGGCCTAGAGTTTTTCCTTCGTTTCTAATGGATACAAAGAGTGAGTTGTAGTCATGTAGCCATCCTATGAAGAAGTTGCCAAGCAATATCCATAGGAGTGCAGGAAGCCATCCGAAGGATAAGGCTACGAATGGACCAACTATTGGTGCTGCACCGGCAATTCCTTTAAATTGAAATCCATATAAGACATATCTGCCTGTGGGGAAGAATTCTACTCCATCCATATACATATGGGCTGGCGTAGTTTTTTTAGGATCTGGCCCCCATATATTTTTATCGTACCATTTGGCGTAGACGAAGTAAGCTACAAGATACACGACAAGTCCTAGAGCCACGAAATAAGCTGGAAATAATGCCATATTTTTCTCCCCTATTTCTCCCTCAATTTTATGTAATTATTTAGGAGTATACATATATAATTAGAAACTATTATTTAAATGTAATAGCATAATTCAGGACGCATCCTCTAATACTTGATTTTTAATGAAATCCTGAAATAGTTTCCGGGGGCTATAGGGGGATAGCTGATGTATAAGAAAGGCACAGGATTTCCTAAAGAGTCATATGAAGGAGTTATAGTTGGGAAAAATGTTAAAACTGGATTTGCGTATCGAAGAACTACAGAAGGGGTTTCGGATTTCGATCTGGCGAAAATCACCGCATCTGAAGCACTAAAAAAATTTGGTGGTGAAAGTTTTAGTTTAGCTCTTGTTTATTCTGCATATGAATATAATCCAAAAGAGGTTGCAGCAGGTATTAATGCTGGGTTTCTTGCTTCTGCAACAATTAATCGTAAGGTGCCTCGCATACAAGAATTCTCTCTGGGAGAGATGAAGAAATATCCCACAGCGATTGATCGCAATTTCCCCTGGATTGGATGTACCACTTCAGGGGAAATTACCTCGGCAGGATTATTCGAGGACAGTATTGTGGTTGCAATAATATCGTCTCCATACATAAAGTTTGGTGTGGGCGTTGGAAAAAATGTCAGCGAAACTGATACGGATGCAGGAAAAGCGGCACTTAATATGGCGTTGGGATCCTTAACGGCTAAAGGAGGAGCACTGAAAGAAGGAACGAATTATATTCTCATGCATGGATCTGTAGGAGGCGAAGAGGGGGTCATGCGCGGCATTCAAGAAGAGTTCGGAAATATTCCTGTGGTAGGAGGAACGGCTGGTAACGCACTAACGGAAAACCCTTCCTACGTTTTCGTCAATGGCAAGGCATATACAGATGCTGTTGTGTTAGGATTAATATCCTCAGAAGTGTTTATGGTTATCGATTCAGGGCACGGCTGGAAACCTACAGGTAAAGTGGGATTAGTAACGAAAGCAGCTCCACCAGAGAACCGGAAACAAACGTTATGGCATAAAGTCTACACTATAAACAACCAACCTGCCGCTGAATGGTATGCTGAACAAATAAGTGAATTAAAGGGTAGTGAGATCTTTGTAGAAGCGATTAAACAGTATTATCCCTTTGTAACGTTCGGAGGAGCCTCTGGGCTTGGAGGAACAGGCTACCCGATTGGCATAAAAGACCCTCAAGGGCGGATCTGGACACGAGACATCCATAGTGTTGAGGAAGACGGATCTTTAACTTTTTGGAGTTATATTCCAGAAGGCATAGGGCTTCAAGTATTAGAAGGTACACCAGACACCCTGACTGACAAATCAGAAGCAGACGCAAAAGACTTATTCGACAAATATGAAAAATTTAAGCCTGTTATTATGTTTGATTATAATAGCGTTGGACGAAAAATTTACCTGTCAAAGGTCAACAAACTTAGGGAAGAATACAGAAATATACAGAAATTCACAAAGAGAATGCCAATTGTAGGATTTTACACACATGGAGAACAAGTTCGCTCTGGTGGTCTAAATCAACATTGTAACTTGACAATCACGCGATTACTAATAACCGATACTTTAGTCACAACATAAAATTGACTAAACTGATTGCCATATTACTTTTTTTTTGTGACCAATCTAATATTGCAAATCTACTTTTGTCCATCTAATTTTTAACGATATTGACACAAATTTTCTTCCTTTAAAACAATATGTCTGTAAGGTCCCTTTCTTTGAACATTCTTCTCTTCCAATTTGCAATTTTTGGCGTTAAATACGGCAAAACCTTTAGCGAATAATAGGGTGGTAATACTGGCATTCCAAGCATGTCTCCCAGTGTCATTAACATAAACAGATGTTCAAGATACATTCTAGTTTTCAGCATATACCTAACCATATCGTGCAATGCCATACCATAAATAAAGTCTTTCACCGCAGTTATAGCATCTCTTGTCCGCGAGCGTTTCTTTTCTTCCTTCACAGTTACTCCTCACAACTTCTTATTTCCTTAAACAATATTAAATAGTAAAACCTTTTTGTAACCATAAATTAGGTGAACGTCTATTCTATACTCACCAACAGAATTGTCGTGTATTCAAATATTTAAGTTTTCCAGTAAATATTTCCTTATTTCGTAAAAATAAACGAGTACAATCTTATAAGAATTTAAGGTATTAAAATACAATAGGGTTATGGTTTAGATACAATAGAGTTATTAACAACCTCTTAAATGCCAGATAGCTCCTTTGATGAAGTTTTAAAAGTTTTAAATTTACGAATTCAACTCAATTAAATTCAAAAATCTTCTCGACGAAACACATCATAATTATTTAAGTATGAACTCACGAGAATTATCTTCAAATTATTTTGCTAAGGTGATATGCTATGGAACTTCTGTCAAATGATGTTGCTCTATACGTAGTGATAGCAATAGCAATTCTTTTTGTATTGGGATATGCGATTGGTGCAAAGTATAATTACAGATTGCAAAGAAAGATTTGGAAAGTGATGTCTGAAGAATTAAAGAAATATTCGAAATCGGTTAGTCTTAAAAAATTGGGTTCAGGTGGATTTGCAATATTATGTAGTAGATTAGGGTCTTTGGATAAAACGGAAATAGATGTAGTATTGTCATCTCGGGAGATTATTTTGTACTATTTAGTAACTAGGCTCAGAGGAATAACGGATAAATTATATATACACGCGGATTTTCCGAAACAACCTCCCTTTAAAATGGAAATGTTTAAAAAAGGTAGCAAATATACAAGAACTTCTCTACAATCTCTTGAGAAATTGACGGATATAGTACTTGAAGGAATACCAAATCAATTGGAAGTTAAAACTACAAATGAAAAAATAGGACTGGAACTATTATCAGACAAACAGTTACTTAAAAAACTATCTGCAACAGTGAATTTCTTAGAAAGAGTCTCAATAGCTGAAGAACATCCCCAACTCTCGATATTAAGTGAATTAAGTCAAGAAACAATAATCTCCCTCATAGATCTCGCTATAACCATCGGAAATAGCATGGCAAAAATTACACGCAGACGTAAGTGAAGAGGAGAACTGTACTCGCTTTTAAAGAAATCAAAAGTGAAAATTTTCATCAAGAAACAGCTAATGAAAAAATAATCGACGGTTTTCCGGCTAATTTAGGGAATAGCTCACTTTTCGTGACATGTGATGGTTGATAATATTTTCATTATATCTTCTCTATCTAGTATGAAATTTTCTGGTGTACTACATCTTACTTTGATCCACACTAATCTCTCTGTGCTAGTGCAGTAGGTTGGAAATTCAGCGCAAAATTCCTCCCCTTCTTTTCTCTTCAAAAAAGATTTGAACTTTCTAGTCCATAGTAGAAATTTGCCATTGTGTTCTCCTATATTTGTATTCCCCTCTTCTAATACTTTGATATTTTTCCTCTTTATTTTCTCAATTTTTTTCAATACATGTTTCTTAGCCTTCTCAGCATCCTGAAACATTTTTATATCAACACGTAGTGCATATCCTCTCCTCTCTTTAAGATTCTCTAAAGTGGTCAGAATAAAACCATCAGTTATCCACCTGAAATTATAATTTCTGCTCCAAGAACCAAGAGATAGACATTCTGGAGGTTCTGTAAGTCTACCCAGCATCCAGTCCTCTGGGAGATACATGAAAACAAACACACCCAAACCAAAAAAGATGCTCTTAGCAGCCAAGCAATTCTCTACTAACCTTTCGTTATTCAATTTAATCACAATGTAGCCTCAGGTCTTAAGAATTTCAATCGAGTGAAGCGTATAACCTATATTAAAAATAGTAATATAAATGGCTTTGTGATAGACTCGCAAGAAGACCTTTAATTTATTAGGTGAATGAATTGCGAAGAAAAGATAAAGAAATTAAAGACAAAAATGAAATAGAAGCCATACTAAAAAGGGCAGTTGTTTGCAGAATTGCGCTTTCGGAAAACAATAAACCATATATTGTGCCAGTTAATTTCTTTTATACTAATAATTATGTATACTTTCATTCTGCGCCCGAAGGCAAAAAACTTGATATCATTAGAAACAACAACAGTGTTTGTTTTGAGATAGATACTGATTACGATATCATAAAATCAAAAACTCCCTGCAACTGGAGTGCGAAATATCGCAGCGTCATTGGTTTTGGGAAAGCTTATTTTGTTGAGGACTTTGAAGAAAAAAAGAGCGCGTTAAATTGGCTCGTTCAAAAATATTCGGACACTTCGGTTGAGTATGAGTTTTCTGAAGGAATTGTTGATACTATAACTATTGTTAGAATTAAAATAGAAAGTATGACTGGGAAAAAATCAGGTTACTGATAAAGTGTCCTTTTCTACCTTGGCTGGAGATTTCCTTCTATCGGAAACTCTCTCTTAACCTTTTTGAGGAAACTCAAGTTCTTTTAGCGTTTTGTTGAAAATACGATCAAGTCCTTTTTCAGGGCTTATATTATTAAGAATGTTTGATACCTCTTTTGGGCGTTTCTTGCCAAGTAGTTTGCAAGCATAAATACATGTCCATTTAAGGTTTATATCGTTCTCCCGACTCCATTCGTTTAAAACATCAATAATTTCTTTATTTTTACGTTCAATAGCCCTAAGTGCAAAAGCAGCGGTTTTTCTTTCGTTTTTATCATCGCTTTGTGCAAATTCCTTAATTAATTCCATCAATGGCTTTTGTTTTTCTTTTCTGATGATCTTTGCGAGCATATCACCCACAGATCTATTTACAATCGTAGTTTTATCCTTTGCCAAGATACGAACCATACCTTTTAGTTGCTTGTGCCTAGCAGGAAGATGTTCGAGGATTTTAGCTGTTGCCATTCTGACTTCCCAAGAAGGATCATTAATACCTATTTCCGAAAATCTCACCAACACTTCCGGTTTGTTTTTGAAGAGGTCACCAACGGCGAGTAAAGTCGTACGTCGTAAGTAGGGGTTATTATCTGTTATCCATCTCTCTAAAAGAATTAATACTCTTTTCTTAGCTGAAGGATGAGCCTTTCCTATCATTTTTAAAATTTTTAATGCACGTGTACGTAATTCTGCCTTACTATTTCCACCGAGTGCTTTGATTTCAGCTGCTTCCAGCGGGATAATCTCCTTATATAATGTTAATTGTGTAAACTTGGTCTAAATACTCTAAGGTTCAACTGCGTAAATAATCTTACTAAATTGACTATTTTTACAAGAAAAATGTTAAATGATTTTGCCCTACTATTTAAGAAAAATAGTACGATCTTATCCTGGTTTTTCATAGAAAGGACTTTAAGCCAGTTCTCTTTAACGTTTCGGGAGTGGGTATACCATTTTCATCCCACCCACGAAGTTCGTAATACTCATCAAGCATGATATCCTGTTCTTCCTTAGTAATTACTTTCCCTTTTGAAGCCCCACTAACAAGTGGTTCCTCTGAAAGACGTTTTGGGAGATAATCATCTTTTCTCGAAATACCCTCTCGTACGCTATACATACGCGCTAAATTATGGATTTTCTCTGCTGTGTTTCGTAATTGATCCTCAGTTAAATTCATTCCTGTTGTTAATTTCAAAAGCCTGACCATTTTGTCCCATGGGAATATATCACGGACAAATCGACAGAGAATAAATGAATCAAAGATTACAAATCTGTCCTCATATTCTTTCACAAGAGGAGCCTTTTCTTCTGGTGCTAATCTATCCCCTGAAACTCCTCGAAAATCAAAAATGTAACCAGTGCATCGAAGATGACATGCCCCACGAACAGAAGTCATATAACCCAATGCCATACAATATAATGCCCGTGGATCATACCCTGCGGGTTCAAGCCCCTTTACATGAATTGCTAAATCTGAAAGTCCGAGTTTATCAGCAGCACCTCTAACCCCTTCTGCTAATATATCGCCAAAGTCTTCTCTTTTCACTATTTTTTCCATAATGTACATGACACTTTCTGGATCTCCGTAGTCTAATGGAATTTCTGATTGCAGAGCACCGCGTTTATACGCTTCTATAGCGAAAGAAACAACATTTCCACCAGTCATGGAGTCAAAGCCCATTCTGTCACAATAGTCGTTCATTCGCACTATTTCTCGAAGATCGTTTATCATGTTCAGTCCGCCAAAACTGTAAATTGTTTCGTATTCGGGTCCCTCGATCCTGATTATAGTACCATCTTTTTGCTTTGCTTCACCCATTTTTCCGCATTTGATTTCACAAGCATAGCACCCTTTCGATTTTATCGTAATCTGTTCACGAACTGCCTCAGCATTGATTTTCTCATAATCTTCGAAGAATCCGTCTTTCCAGTAACCACCTGTTGGGAATGATCCTGTGGTATTGACGAGGTTAACGGTTACTGGTGTTCCATAAGTTGGGTAGATTTCGCTTGTAGCTTTATTCGTTCTTATCTCTTCATTCATATCTTTGAGGAATTTCATGAACCCTTCTCGATCTGCAAGTTCAAAGCGTTTTTTTCCTCGTGCTGCAATTGCCTTCAGGTTTTTTGACCCCATCACTGCTCCAGGGCCACATCGTCCTGCAGATCGCCAGTAATCATTCTTTATGTTTGCGAACTTGACTAAATTCTCTCCAGCAGGTCCAATACAGGCGACTCTAATCTTCTTATCACCTAATTCCTCCTTTATGGCATCTTCTGTGTCATATGTTATTTTTCCCCATAGATG
>NZ_JAHPYX010000075.1:0-5382 GCF_019058535.1 Candidatus Borrarchaeum sp. | reverse complement strand
CGACAACCCATCCGAGTATGTGTGTTAATGAAGTTAAAACAGCAAAAACTAGTGAGAAATGCAGATTATCTTCAAAAATGAAATATATGGTGAGAGAAACGAGCATCAACAAAAGTCCAAATGCCTGATTCCATTT
Source organism: Candidatus Borrarchaeum sp. (assembly GCF_019058535.1). Taxonomy (NCBI): domain Archaea; kingdom Promethearchaeati; phylum Candidatus Borrarchaeota; class Candidatus Borrarchaeia; order Candidatus Borrarchaeales; family Candidatus Borrarchaeaceae; genus Candidatus Borrarchaeum; species Candidatus Borrarchaeum sp. The sequence continues at coordinate 5,246 of NZ_JAHPYX010000075.1, read as the reverse complement.
TAGATAAGACACAGGGAATAAAAGATTAGAAACGATGTAGAGTTCGAGTAAGTTTTTCGGTTTTTTAATATTCCATGTTTCCATTCGCTTATCAAGCAAATGAAAAATAACAGCAAATCCGACTGAATATCCAGTAATGTCAATTACTAACCATGTAAGGTACGGACTGATGAGAAAGTTCAAGGAAAATACTTGTATTAAAAATGGCATAAAGATGAATTGCCGTGAATCTTTTAACGGCATACCAACGTACCAAGTCATTGCTATATCCGCAAAACGGTCGATCATGGAAAAACTTTCATCATAGACAAGAGAAGCCATTACATATATTGGAAGTTTGATAATCAACCGCAACAAAAAATTGAACAGAAACACAATGACATATTTTCTTCTGGTAAATTGAATTATGATTTCTAACGGTTTTTTGCCATCAATTGCGAAATTCATCTCTTTCACAGACTTAATTTTAGATCAAACCTTCGACTGTAATAAAGTTTTAAAAAATTTTGTTATATTTAGAATATCACACAAAATCCATTACGTTAAGCTCGCAACAGTTTACGAACTTTTGTAAAAGGTAAATGCAATTCCTCAAGGATCTGGAGAAGCACTTCTTTATGATGGCTTTTCATACCTTTCCAATCCAACACACATAATTCAATTTTTTCAAAGGATCGCTCGATTGCTTGTTTAATCATGCTTTCGCTAATTGTATCTAAAACATACTTTGGCGCTATGTGAGATATTGCATATTCTGTTTTCAAAAGTAGATGATTAAATTCCGGTGCATAATGCCCGCCTCCGATGCCTATAACTGTTTTGTATCTTTTTTTTGTAGAAGCAACACGCATTGCCGCATTAACTACTGCTTCTGCTGCTTTTTTATCACTCCATTGATCAGGAGTGCTTCCAACTTCAATAAAAACAATTGGGGCATTCAAATTAGTAGGGCCATGATGACTAACTTCCAAAGATACATCATATTGTTCTAGATCTAATCGAGTCTTCTGATTATGAAGTTCAAGTAATGCTTCTTTAATCGCAAAGGCGGGTGCAATACCAAGTTCATTAGGATGACCACCAAATTTAGCTTCCATAGTCCAATTACCGGTAGAATGCGTTAAAAGTGCAGGTACTTTAGCTGCAGATTCATGTTTACTGGCGAAAATAAACAAATCTGTAGTAAATTCGTTCAGGTGGTCAGCTTCAATAATTTTCCTGCTCGTTATTAAGAGTTTTATCAATCTATCTTGAGTTTGGTACTCGTATATTGGATTATTTTCGAAATACTCTCCTGTTTTCTCAAAAGAATAATGTTCAATGAATTGCGTATGAAGCGTTCTACCAGCGATTGAGGCAGATGAAGTTACAATAATTGGCATATTTGCACCTTGTTTATTATCTTTCAAAATTGTTTTATTGTCAAAAGCAAGGTTTTTTAAGTAATTTTGTCGCCTATTAAATACAAATAATATATAATATGAATAGATATTAGGGTAATTTTGGAGGTCATTATGTGGTTAGATTGATTTTCTTCGGTGCTATGGCGTCTGGGATAGGAGGCGCTGTATTAGTCTTTAGTCTTTGGCTTCAGAGCTTAACTGTATACTATGTCACATTTGTATTTCTTGCGATAGTGTTGTTCGTAGCAATCATCAATACTTTCTTCAAGGAGAAAGGAAGAGTAGGCTACGTGCACCCTGACGATTTGCTATTTGGAAACATTTTTGCCTTTTTGTTCGTAATTGCAGCAATCTTAGGTGCGGGATACTTCTACAGTCTAGGAATGTTGCCTGTATGGCCTGGAACTAGTCAAGCAGAAATGACACAAGCGATGTTCAACTATGCGACAGTGATTTTTGTGGCATTTATATTTCTGTGGGGATTAAGCCAACTCGGGTTCATCGTAGATGTTTTACAAGGCAAGGGACGAGAAGTTTCTAAAGAAACAACTGCTAGATTTATCTTGTTCTCGTTGATTTTAGGTGTGTTCTTAAGCTTGATACTCGCTGGCTTCAACAGTTTGTACATAGCTGCCGGCTTTAATACGTCGGCGTGGGTATTAGGAGCCATTTCAGCTGGGCTACTCATACTCCTAGGCGTTGTACTTCGCGGTCGATATGAAGAAGTACCGAGTTAGACGTGCACCCTGCAAGGGGTGCTCCCGAATTCTTTTTTTCTTTCTATTTTACTTTTACTACTATAGTTAAATCTATCATTGCCGACTTGCTGTTCTTTGTCCACTCACACATAGAATAGACGCTAATAGGGTTTAGATTTGTCCTTAAACTGTAAAGTTAAAATAAATTAGTGTTTGCATTGATTATTGAGTTTTCGTCGATTTTATAAGAGATTTTTAAAACTTTGTGAAAAGCTTTATTTGAGATCGTGAGTGATTTTTCATGATTCAATCGGTATTCGTTTAGCTCTCTAATGTGGTAAAAAATGTCACTATTTATAGGTTATGAAGTAGATAAGGATGGAAATCCTACAGAAAAGCATTTGGAAATACCTGCCAAAATTTTAGTTAGACATATGGCAGCTTTTGGATCGACAGGGTCTGGTAAGACCGTTTTAGCAAAAATTATTATTGAAGAAGCAGCTAAAGAAGGAATCCCAATAATTGCCTTGGACCCTCAAGGTGATATTGCTTCGTTGATTAAGCTTGCCGATCCAAAAGTCATAGAAGAACATGGACTTCCATTAAAAATGCTTAGAGAATATAAGGACAAAGTTTATGTAAAAATATTTACTCCTGCTTCAACAAAGGGTCTTCCAATCTGTATAGATCCCATAGTATTTCCTGATGTGAAGGCAGAACATGAAGATGCTATCAGGTTACTCGACAATTCCAGCCGTACACTGGTAAGGGTTCTAATAAAGGTAACTGGGCTGCCGAGCAGCTATGAATCAAAAGCATTTGCGGTGATTTACGAACTTATGAAAAACTACTGGCAAAAAGATAAAGAAATTAAAGATTTGAAACATTTAGCAGATCTTCTTGTAGAAGATCCATTAAATTCAGTCGACTATGGAAAGTATCTAAAAGATGCTGAAAGAGAACGACTAAGTCAATCCATTAGAAGTTTAACAATTGGGACGTCAGAATTGCTTTTTGAATTAGGAGAGAGACTAAATATCACGAAGTTAATAAAGAAAGAAAAAGGGCGTACACCTATCAATGTTTTCTTTCTCAAAACCCTCACAACAGATGAAGAAAGGCATTTTTTCATTTCGATATTAGTGAACCGCTTGTATGATTGGATGATAAACCAAGGCTCCTCCAAAAAACCACGATTGATTTTCTTCATTGACGAGATTGCTCCTTTTTGTCCTTCAGGGACAGTGAAACCTGGTCCAAAGGAAGGGTTGAAACTTATATTTCGTCAGGCACGCAAATATGGAGTTATCTGCATTATTGCGACCCAAAGCCCTAAGGACGTGGACTACAAAGCTTTTGAGCAGATGAACACTTTTGCGATAGGAAGAATTACCGCCCGTCAATCTCGTGAAGCCATTGAACACATCGTGACTGCAGGTGCCGGTGAAACCCGAGCAGCAAAAATCATCAATAAATTACCACGGCTCGAAGCAGGTAATTTTGTACTTGTGTCCCCAGACTTGAAAAAGGATATTCAATTTTTTAAAACGCGCTGGTTACTTACAGAACATGAAACATTAACAGAAAATGATGTAAGAAAACTGAAAGAAGCACTTATCTCAGCAGGAATTATCGAAGAGTCGACTCCCGAAGTCACCAAAGTCCCCGAAGTGAAACCTGAAGAAGTTCAACCCCCAACCGAAACAATTGAACCAAAAACCGAAATTGAAACACCAGTGGGTATGAAACCAAAAGATAAAATTAAGGACAAAGAGATAAACAAAGAAGATGACATTTTGGATGAACTACCAACACCGAAAATGAGTGAAAAAGAATTAGAAACTGCACTAAAACGTCCACGCATTGTTGGAGTTAAAACACCCTCTTCAAATGAGGATGTCATCGCTGCATTAGTTGCACGTTTAGAAGAAATAGGACATACAGAATTTGGCTTGGATTTCTTAAGAGATTTAGTAAAAAAGGGACAGTTGAAGTACCCAATTGCTCGTGAGTGGTATTATTTAGAAGTGAAGACCGCCCTTAAAACAGGTTTAGCTCATTTAGAAGGCGAGAAACTTGTCTATGATTTCGAAAAACTTCTTAAAAACGTTCTAGACGAAATAGACGTGTCTGAATTAAACGTTGATGAAAATCGCGTTCGTAAGAAATTCGAGAAAATAATAAAGAGCGCTAAACGAGCTAATTTCATAGAATACATTCTTTTGGGTCGTCCATTTTTGAAATACTGATACTTATCACTTTTATTCTACCTGAAACACTTTGGAAAAACCTATTTTCAGGTAGAATCTACGTAAAACTAATTTAGCCAGTAGAATCGCATTTTTTGGGATGGGGTGGCTAAAACCCGTTCAAGATATCGGATAACTTATAATTATAACACTCGAAAGGTTCATATTGATGACTTTACAAATTATATGAAAATAAAATAATATATTCTTACGAAATATTGGACAAAAGACTTTTGGAGATAACAAGTCCTATTAAGGAATTTATCAGGAAGATTCAAGTTTTACAATTAAGTGGGTGTTTCTCCAGATCCACAATTCTTTTATATGCCAAATCAAGTGTGGTTTTCTGCATTAAGAGGATGGGGGAAAAGGATATGGGAGTGAAGTGCAATAAAATTCTATTCGCCAAGGTATTAATATGTATGATCGCCTTAGCAGGAACAACTGCTATGAGAGCCTTCCAACTCCACTCAGATATACAAGAATGCAGCAATAAGACGGATTCTGAATTTCCCATTGACGAACGCCCCATGATCGTTATACGCATCGATGATATTCAGGACTGCGCCTGGCGAGATGCACAGATAACCCTGATAAAATACAATTTGGCAATGAATTTACCTATGTCTCTAGCTGTAATACCGAAAAGTTTCGGAGAGGATACCGAGTTGGTTGAACTGGTTTCCGCGGCTATCACGCAAGGATCTGAACTAACTGCCCACGGATGGAAGCATGAAATACTCACTGACTATGATGTGGATGAGCAGACGAGACTACTACAGCTCGCTAGAGAGCGGCTAAGGCACGTTCTGGGTGTGGAGGTATCGGTTATGGTACCACCGTGCTTCACCTTTAACAATGACACTCTGCTGGCCATGGAAAAGACAGGATATACT
>NZ_JAHPYX010000074.1:0-31098 GCF_019058535.1 Candidatus Borrarchaeum sp. | reverse complement strand
TGGTGTCGCGATTGCGGGGCTGACTGCAGATGCGCGTGTCCTAATCAACCAAGCGAGGATCAATGCACAAATGCACAGGCTAACGTATGATGAACCAATTAACGTAGAAGTCTTAACACGGGAAATTGGAGATTTAATGCAGGTATATACCCAATATGCAGGTGTAAGACCTTTTGGTGTTAAACTATTGATTATGGGAGTAGATGATAATGGAACTCAATTATTTTCGACCGATCCAAGTGGTACCTATTTTGGAAATCTAGCGGCAGTAATTGGTGCAGGTGAACAACAGGCTTTAGAATTGCTAGAGAAAGACTATCAACCGGATTTAGATTTGGATGGGATGATATTGTTGTCATTAAGAGCGTTAGAACAGGTGATTGAGTCTGAACTTGATGCAACAAAGGTTGAAATTACGGTAATCACTGAGGATGAACGGAAACTTAAGAATCTCACTGTTGAGGAAATCACTAACTATATTAAGAGAAAGACATAACTATGCCAGCAAATAATTTCAAAAGACCTTCGTTTTTTCAGTTCTCTATTCTGTTCCATACCAGTCTCTTGCTTTTTTGAGAACTTTAAAATGCAGAATGGTTTAACTGAAATATAGTGAAGAAAATCAGTCGATATCTACATAAATTATGTCAGTTTTTTGAGACACGGACACTGAGAAATTGTTTGGCGTAATGTGGTAGAAATTCGTGACGAGTTGTGGTAAACAAAAGATAAATGCATTCTTAGTCTCTTTTACATCAATTTTATCATTCCAAATGCTTTTTTGAGCCATATCTTGTGACTTTTCAAGACTAATCGCTATTGTCTCTTTGGAAAGCATGTAAAGATACGCAGAAGTCATCATTGGAATTTCTTTGAACATGTCTTTTGGTACTTCTATTTCATTTATTTCCATCTCGATAATTCGTGTCATTTGAACTACTCCTTGGTCACATGGACTCCATATACAATAAATTCTCTTATTAAGTTATTATATGTTTTCTCTCTTACGAATATCTCCACCAAGAATGGTTTTCTATGTCCTTTTTTGAATTTTAAGATTAACCTAAATGATCCATCTGGAAGATATTCTCTTTCCTTTATTGAGGAATATAGTACTCGTCTTTTGATATATCCCTCTGAAACCCCATCCTTCTCATGTTGCGAAACTTGAATAGGTGCTTTTCCCGCTAGGCGTACATATTCAAATGGAACTTCACGCTTGTTCATCAAAGTCTCACCTAGTATCTTGAGGATTGGTAATTCATCTTTGTCTATTGTCTATATTACCTCGTCGTTATTTATAATTTAATCAATATTTATTAAGTGACTCTTTGTATAGATTTTCTCTATGGAATGAAAATACCCTGATATTGAGTATTGAGGGAACCATATGGATTTCTTCCGATTATCTAAGAAAGACCTAATCACGACCCAGGAATGGTCCATGAACGACATCAACGCAGTTCTTGAGTGGACTCGCTATTTAAAGGAAAGTTATTACAAGGGTGATAAACCAAAACTTCTACCTGACAAAACATTTCTGATGCTTTTTTATTCTATATCAACGCGAACGCGCATTTCCTTCGAGACAGCGATGACCGAACTGGGGGGACACGCCCAATTCGTGGAGTCTAAAACGACCCTACTAGACGCAGGCGAGTCTATCAAGGACACGGCAAAAGCGATGGCAAGGTATGCACAAGGCATTGGAATACGCCTATTAGAGCCAAGTGTTGGAAACAAAGTGATCCGAGAATACGCTAGCCACGTAAAAATACCAGTCATTAATATGGCTGATGACCGTTTTCACCCCTGTCAAGGACTTGGCGATATATTTACCATTATAGAAAAGATGAAAGAGATAAGAAACAAAAAATTTCTGGTTACCTGGGCTAATTCTAACAACCCTCGATCCTGGTGTAGTGTCCAAAGCGCGATTCTAATTGCCACTCGTTTTGGAATGGACGTAACGCTGGCATATCCCTCTGAACATTTTGCTTTAGAGCCCACTGTAATTAACTGGTGCAAACAAAACGCAGACGAATCTGGAGGCACATTTGAAATCAGTAATGATTTGCAGGATGCCTATAATTCAGCTCATGTGGTATTTCCACGTAATTGGATGACTGCTGAGGCCTTTGAAATTGGGATAGAACGAGAACTAGAGTTGTATAAGAGATACAGCGACTGGATATGCACCTCAGAGTTAATGGCGTCGACTGAAAAAGCGTTATTCTTGCACTCTATGCCTGTGTTTAGAGAAGAAGAGGCTACATCTGAAGTAGTAGATGCCCCATATTCTGTAATCTATGATCAAGCTGAGAATAGGTTGCATGTTCAAAAAGCAATACTTTCTTTAATGATGGGGGGTATGCCTTCGTAGATTTAACCCAAAAATCGTTTTTAAATGAATATATTAGAATAACAACGGTTCTTGCCTTCAGGAAAAGTATTTTAAACACGAAAAATTCAGTTATGCAACTATTGGAGTTGATGTTAATGAATGAATTCAAAGGAACATGTCCCCGATGTGGGAGTACAAGTTCTGTTGACTTAGGAAACCCAACCATACCTGTTGGAAAAACTCGACAAGCACGCGTTAATGTCAGAGAATGCACAAAATGTAAACTCGTGTATTATGAGGCTTATCAAGAATAGTATTTCTTAATGCAATTACATCTGCAATATTTTACATTTTTCATTATTTTTTGTTTTATTTTGATTTAACTCAATGCTATTTTGAATACTTCAGGCCATAGATGATATTTGAAACTATAGAAACTAGATGTAGTTATTATCAAAGGCAAGCTCAACCATTCTTGCCTCGAAAAACTTAGATAATCAAAATTAAATCTTAGGTATGAGTTTAGGGATTACCAGAATTATTTTTACCCTCTAAGTGTTGTGCACATTCATTTCAGATCGTGAAAATGCCTTGTCTGATTACAATTTGAAACGTTGTTTTTTTACAATTTGAAATATTGTCTGATTACAATTTAAAAAGAGCGTAAGAGTAATAAGTTCACATTCATACAAAAGAATACAAATAAATTACAAATAGTCACAAAGATATAGGGGGATGTAAGTTATGAGTGCGCCTAACTATGTTAAGAAGGTAGTCACAATTCCTAATGAAGTCTATGAGAAATTAATAACTTTCAGGAATGATAACGAGCTTTTCTCTCATTTCTGTCATCGAGTCTTTGCATTATTTCTAGAAAGAAGTCAATTGGCTGACTTCGACCGTATTGGCATTTCAAAAGATGCCTTCACCAAATTAATTGAAAATTATCCCAAAGAAAAGATTAATGAACTCATTCCGTCGCTGGAAGCTTGCTTAGAAACTGCTTTAGGGAAAAAAATTGACACTATGGATTTACAGAGAGAGATAGTTCCCTACCTAAAAAGAGTTATTGTTCACGTAGATAATATCTGCAACGTGTTCGATTTTAACTTCTTAGGGGGCAAAAACGAATTTCAAGTGTTTTGTACTTCCAAAGCTAAGGATAAGTATGTCGATTTCTGGACCGATTATTTAGCAGCATTTTTCAATGCTAGAGGCTATAGTGTATTAGACAAAGACAAGAAAACAGGATATTTGTACATACACTTCAAAAAAGACAAGTAGATCTTGTATTACGCCGTAATTTCATTATAGTGAATTTGTGATTTTGTAAACTACCTCACATCTCCCGCCTCTGGAAGCCCCTACCCTTTAGGGTGGGGAGGAAAGAGGCGTTTAGACTGACTTAAGTTAAATAATAATCCTTTCCCATATTTAACCAACTCTACTTTTTTGATAGATACGCTTTTGTCTTTTCCATTAACATTTTTTAAAATAACTCGCTTTCCAAGACAATGAGTCCCTTTTACTCTATACGTTCTACCCTCAAACTTTACAAGATCATACGGTTGTAACGGGTATCTCTGTCTTCTAATAGACGGTTTGAAGCCTTTTCTATTCAATTGTAGAGAACGAGTATTGCGCCGCACCTGAATAACCTCATACGGTCTACACCGTGGTTGTGTTGTGCCTCCCGCAATGACAAACGCATCATTAACATGCGACTTTTCCAGTCCTAAATTGTTACGCTGGTATTTGGTGACGTATCCGTAAGTATGCTCTGCACCTAACTGTTCTACTAGCCTCCAACGAATGTTATTAATACATGCTGGTGCTTTAAGTGGCGTCTTTGCCTGCTTTTGTATGTGTGGATAGCCAAACTCCTCTGCGGTCTTATCTCCCTTCTTTAGATTACAGTTCCTACATGATATCGTCAAATTCGACACTCGGTCTGTGCCACCTCTACTTTTCGGGACGATATGCTCGACTTCTAAGGGCACGTTTGTGTTACCACAATAGGCGCACTTTCGTCCCCACTTATCCAATAGATATTCTTTGACTTCGTAGCCCTGTAGCTCGCCCTGCTGATATGCTACGCCTGTAATTTCTGGATGTTGCATTTTCTGTGTGTCGAAATTCGCAGTCTCTATCCTTTTGTAAGTTATAGGAAGTAGCGTTGCAAGTGTTTCAACTAATCGAATATGTGAGTCATGCCTATGCTGAGTACTAGGGGCTAACCATCCTTCAGGACGTTTACGATTATCAAATCGAGGTGGGCGATACCCTAATCTGCCTCTACGCGTTCTACGATACCTTCGCTTTTCTTCAAGCTTGTTAGACACATCCTTGCGCAAGTTTAACGTCCCACTGATGACTTCTAACGTATCGGTCTTGGCACTAAATCCAATATTCGTAAATCCGATATCCACTCCTAATTTAATCAGTTGTGTCGCCTCTCCAGTGGCATAGTTCAACTGAATGGTGAAAGGATACCGTTTTACAACTGTAGCCTTTCCTTCTTTTAACAACCTCTTTCCGTTATGTTGTGTGGTAGGCATGAGCGGTTGCCCCCTGATGTTTACCACATAGATAGGTACTCTCAAGTCCTATCTCCTCCTTTAACTGATGTTAAAGTCGGTTGGTTCTCTTCGCCAAGGTTATCAGTCAGTACTCTACGATGATCACTGAGAGTTGCCTCTCTGTTTAAACCACCGTTTACAGAGCAAGGGACTAGAGAAGCATCCCTTGGTGTGTTCTTTAACTCTCCTGATAACGTAGATACCGTCATACACTATATGACCTCTCTTAGGCTAATCAACTAATTGCTCTCAGGTCTCACGACCCAAGCCCCTACCCTTTAGGGTGGGGTAATTGACATTAATTCTTATCCAGTGCTATAATGCGTTGTTTTGACCATTAATGATTCAAAAAAACACAGAAATTAAATGCAGAATTTATTCAATAGCCAGCTTAGGGTTGATTTTTACCGCCCTTTTAAAGCATTCATCAGCCTTCTTAATATTGTCTAGTTTTTTATATGCAACAGCTAGGTTACTCCATGCGTCTGCAAATTCAGGATCGATTTCTACTGCTTTTTTAAAATTCTCGATCGCTTTTTGATATTCACCTAACTCAGAATAAGATAATCCTATGCATACCCAGGCAGTTGCAGCCAGCGAATCGATCTCAACAACCTTTTGAAAACACTCAAGTGCCTTTTTGTGTTCATCCAATTGTCCGTATGCCACCCCTAGGTTATACCATGCGTCTATATCTCCAGGATCAATAGCTACTACCTTTTTAAAACACTCTACCGCTTTTTCATGGTTTCCTAATTCTCCGTAGGTGCCTCCTAGATTGTACCATGCATCTTCGAACTCAGGGTCAAGTTTTACTGCCTTTTTATGGTATTTGATGGCATTTTTATAATCACTGAGTCTTCTATAGGTCTCACCTAGGTTAGTCCAAGCCCATGCGAACTCAGGAGCGATTTTTACAGTTTTTCTATAACAAACAAGTGCAGCATCATGCTCGCCTACTTCGCCATACGCTATACCCATGTTGTACCATGCCATTGTGTGGTTTTGATCGACCTTTAATGCTTTCTTGAATTCATCTATCGCTTTTTGGTGGTGACCTTGATCTAAGTGCTCAGTTCCTCTTTCAAAATGATCTTCCGCAGACATTTCTAACCCTATGCAGACTGATAGAAACACATTTTCAACTTCTGATAGATAAACTTTGTTTATAAAAGTGAGAATCTGCATCTATAGGCGAGCTGGGATAGTTCAAAGAGTTGATGAGTTTAGTTCCTAATACCGAACTTTAAATGCAAGAACAGATCACAAAAAAGGAAAAGAAGACTCAGAGGAATTATTGGGAGACAGGTTTTTTCAGTTGAGCGCCACAGTTAGGGCAACTTATCCATCTGAAGTCTACAGCTTCACCACAATTGGGGCATGTCAACTCTCCCTGAGGTGTATTGCAGTAAGGACATGTAAGCCATCCGGGTTTAAGTCCTTTATCACAGTTAGTGCAGAACTTTTGAGCATTTTCCATTCTAAGCCACAAAGATTTAATGATAACGTTCAAAGAATCTCTTAGATAGGCTTCTTCGGGTGTTTCATCTTCCATGTCTAGTTTTTCAAGGTTTATTTGTTCAAAATTGCTATCAGTGAAGGTAGCTAAACTTCTTTCATCATCTTTGCTCCTTAATCTCACAACAACGGCGATTCCGTTTGCGGTATCCTCTAAATATACTTCCCCAAATGTTTTTCCCAGTTTGCTTTTAAATTCAGTCAGAATATACTTTGATTCCAAAGAATAGACTTGCTCCATTTCAAATTCTTTAACCCACGCGAGAACTGCATTCCAACAATCAGGCAGTTTACGACCAATAAAAAAGTCATTCCAATCCATGTACACTTCTAAACTTCCTTTTTCACTGTTTAAATAAAAAAGAAATGAGGTTAAAAATGGGAGAAATATAGTTTCATTCTTTCATTTTCGATTCTATACTGCCTGAGAACTTTTGTAATTCATCAATTATTACTGGGGAGATTTCTTTTCCACTTTTTGATGGCCACGCAATAAAGCGAATATCATCGTCAACAGTTCTAAATTCAAGACGGACTTTATGCTTCTTTTCTACCTTTTTTTCGACCTCAAGCCCTCCTCCTAGGTCAATTTTCTTTTTACCGATGATTTTACCTCCTACGCTTTCCGTTACATCCCACTCACCTTTGATAGAATATCCTCGCATTATAAGTTGGCTTTTGTACATGTTCACGAAGCTGTTGACCTGATCTGCTAGACCCTCAATTCTGAGATCCACTATCAGTTCACTATCAGACATCTTTACACCTCGATATACATTAAGGACAGCTTAGTCTTTGGCATAATACATCAGTTGATCATGTAGGAAGAAATACTCGTTCTTGCCGACATGGAAAACTATTTTTACACCTAATGTATTGGCGAGTTCCACTAGTTCTTGTACGCTTGACATTTTTATATCCCAAGAATCTTTAAGTTTCTTATCGCTAATCCTTACTGTATCCGGGGTTACAATTTGTGCAGACATCTCACCACATCCTCCTTATTCTTACTTTTTAACTTTGCATTATTACGAAACCTACTTATATACTTTAGGACAAATATAGAAGTTACAAATTGTAACAAGTAGATGTTTGTTTTCATATATCACTGTCTTAAAATGAGCCGCAAATTGATAAAATGCTTTAAAAAAGAGAAGAGAGTTGCAAAATCATTAAATTACTCAGAAAAACTCATACTCCATTAAAAAGAATTAAAAAAAGTTAAAAAATGAAAAAATGAAGACAAAAGTTATTTCTCGTCGTCTTCAACTAATTTCTTCAATCTTACCTGTCGTAGTGCTTCTTTAACATCGTCTTGCTGTATCTCTTGTTCCTCAAGTTCAAGATCAGCTTCCTCTACTGGAGCAGAAGTTGCTACTGTTTCAGCACGCATGCGTTTTCGTTTCATCCCTTTTTCTTTCAATGCACTTGAAACTCTCATCTCGATATCGCTTTCACTTAGCGTAACCCCTGGTGACTCAGCTTGGATTTTCTGTAATTCTTGTGCTACAAATTCTTCGATTTTCAGTTTTTCAAGTTCGCTTTCGGCCACTCCAGTAATCAAAGACACAAGCAGATTAGCTTTTTCCAAGGGAATAAATGACCCCTTAGTAATTTCTGCCACTTCTTTGTACACATCTACCGCCTTTTTATAGGCCGCAATTTCAGGAAAACATCCAACAGAGTAGATTAGAATACCTTTATCGTAAGCTCGCTGTGCTTCAGTTTTCCAGTTTTTTCCTTCAGGACAACCTTTTGGAAAATTGTCTCCACTAGGTTCTACTCCATGTGGTGGTGCATCACCCATCCATATAACAATCTTTGATGCTTTTTCACGCCAACTCAGACGAGTAATGTCAAATAACGCATCACACACCGCTTCAGGACCATCACCGCCGCCATCAGCGTACATAGAAACAATTGCCTCTTGTATTTTGTCTGAATCATCATTAAAAGCAAATATCTTGGTTATAAAGCTCGTATCTTCTGGTGGATGGTCTCTATAACCTACTAGGCCAATTCTCAAAGAAGAACAGAGTTCTTTCACCCTGATGGTATGTATGATTTCCAGGATTTTTTGTTTCACGGTTTCGATGTAGGGTCCCATGCTACCCGTTTCGTCAACCATGAAGCACAGATCTAGTTGTCCAAGTTTTTCGGTAACGTCACTCATTTTTTTCCCTCTTATTTCTATTAAATTTACAATTGCTGACATTAATGAAAAAAGAATGTCCATTTTATGTAGAAATGGATTTCGAGTGATATATTTCTAACTGAAATTGACTTTTCTGTTTGATAAAAAATGAGATTATAGTGAATGATGCAAAACTATACATTCACAAGTCCAGGATCAATTTCTAGTGCCTTGTCATAACATTCATTAGCTCTATCACGTTCGCCTAAATTATAGAAAGCTAATCCCATGTTGTACCATGCATCTGCAAGTTCAGAATCAAGTTCCACAGTTTGTTGAAAACATTCGAGGGCTTTAGAGTGTTCACCTAAGTTACCATAATTGACTCCCATGTTCAACCAAGCAGTTACATCCTCTGGGTCTATTTCCACAACTTTTTGATAGCAGTCAATTGCTTTCTTGAATTTACTTTGTTCTCCGTAAACCCAACCCAAATTATACCATGCATTCACAAATTCCGGTTCAAGTTCCACTGCTTTCTTATAGCACTCAAGAGCTTTGTCATGATCTTCTAACTCGGTATAAACATTTCCTATGTTATTCCATGCAAATTCATGTTCAGGATCAAGTTCTATAACTTTTAAAAAACAGTTAAGTGCATTTTCGTTTTCATCTAACTCTATGTAAGCGATTCCCAGGTTATACCAAGCCCATAAAAAGTCTGGGTTAATTTCTACTGCTTTTTGATACGATTCAGTCTCTGTCTCAAAATTATCCAATTCCGCATAAACCAGTCCCATGTCGTACCAAACTTCGGCATCCTTAGGATTAGTATCTACAACTTTCTTGTAACACTCGATAGCTCTATTAAACTCTTCCAACTCTTCATAAATCCGACCCATATTGTGCCAAGCGTCAGGATACTCGGGAATAATCTTTACAGCTTCTTGATAGCATTCAAGCGCTTTATCGTATTCGCCTAGATTGTTATAGATCCAACCCATATTATACCATGCTTCTGCAAACTCAGGATCGATTTTAATCAGTTGTTTAAAGCAACCACGAGCCTTTTCGTATTCACCTAACTCTCTAAAGGCGATTCCCATATTATACCAGGCATCTTGATATTGAGGACCAATTTTGATTACTCTCTTATAGCAGTCAATCTCCTTACTATATTCACCTAATTCACCATATGCGACGCCCATATTATACCACGCATCTGCATCCTCAGGAATAATCTCTATTGCTTTGTTATAGCAATCAATCTCCTTGTGAAACTCACCTAACTCTCTGTAAGTAACACCCATGTTGTACCATGCTTTAAAATAAGTAGGATCGACCTCTAATGCCTTCGTATACTGTTCTATTGCTTGCTGATATTGACCCTGTTCGGAATATTCATTTCCTCTCTCATTATATTCCTCTGCTGACATTTTCTACCACTTCCAAGTCCATTTTTCGTTCCTCTTATCAGAAACATAGTTAGGAAGAATTCTTCGTTTAAAACGTATCACGGAAAGGTCATTTTTTTACCAAATTTGGATTGATTTTAATCGCCTTTTTGTAGCACTCATCAGCTTTCTCAGTGTAGCCTAATTTATCATAAGTTTGCCCCAGATCGATCCATGCATCTACGTATTCTGAGTCGATTTCTAGTGCTTTTTTATAACATCCAATAGCTTTTTTAAACTCACTTAAATCGTTATAGACGGCACCTAGATTATTCCAGGTATCTACATCTTCAGGATCAATTTTTAATGCACTATAGAGATAATCAAGTGCTTTCTTATGTTCACCTAACTCCTTGTAGATCAATCCCTTACCTGTCAATGCCTCAGCATACTCAGGACTGATGTCCAATGCCTTTTGAGCAGCATTTAGAGCACTATTAAAATCGCCCATCTTGGAGTATATTATTGCTATATTGAGCCATGCAGAAGCATGCTCAGGATCAAGTTCTACCGCTGCTTTATAACAAGCTATCGCCTTTTTGAACTTGCCTAGTTGATTATAAGCTGTCCCTTTATGCGTCCAGGTTAAGGCATCCGTTGCTTGGATATTCACGACTTTTTTATAACAGTTCATGGCTTTATTAGGCTCTCCAAGAATAATATACACATCTGCCATGACAACCCATGCATAGGTATAATCAGGTGCAATTTCCACCGCTTTTTGATGACTTTTTAATGCTTCTTTAAATTTGCCTAGCTTCCCATACATTAATCCCATCATTTGCCACGCTTTAGCAAATCTAGGATTGATGTCAACTGCTTTTTTAAAAGACTTTAGCGCAGTTTTTAACTCGCCTAACATGTAATATGCAATTCCTATGTTACTCCATGCGCCATAGTCTCTTGGTTCTACCTTTAATGCTTTCCTGTATTCTGTGATGGCTTCATGATATTGTCCCTGCTCCCAATACTCATTTCCTCTGGCATTATAATCAGGTTCAGACATTCTTAATTACTCCATAACGATTGTTCTCAATTGTCGAAAGCACATCAAAATAACTTAAACATGGTTTTGAATAAAAAGAAGAGATGATTCATAAATCACTCAAAATAAAACTCATAAGAAGACCTTTTCTGCTGCTGATACTCCTGCTCCTAATTCAATATCAAATCCAAGTTCTTTTAATACCAATTCTGTCATTTCTAACATTAAGAGAACCTCTCTATCTGTACAAAGATTCATATGCGCTGCACGAAATATTTTTCCTTTTACTTTTCCTTGCCCACCGGCAATTAACACTTTGTGCTTTAACATAGTTTTTCTAAATTCGGCGTCATCTAATCCGTCCAAATATTTTACTGCGGTAACTGTATTCGAGGCGTATTGTTGATCAGCAAATAAATCAAAGCCAATAGTGTTCATACCTTCCCGCATAGCTTGTGCACAAAGTCTATGTCGCTTTACACGGTTTTCGTATCCTTCTTCTAGAATCATTTGAAACGCTTTATGCGCTGCATAAAACAATGGTAGTGCGGGTGTATACGGTGTATCGTATTTTTTGAAACTATTTCGATGTTTTTTGAGGTTTAAATAATAGGAAGGAATATCAGATCTGTTCTCAATAACTTCCCAAGCTCTCTGATTGACAGCTATCATACCTAATCCTGGTGGAATCCCTAAGCATTTTTGAGAGCCAGTAACTAAAACATCAAAACCCCATTTATCAGTTTCACAATAATCTCCACCAACGGATGTTATAGCATCGACAATAAGAAGTTTATCATATTCTTGGGCAATTTTTGCGATTTCCTCTCCGGGTTGTAAAACGCCTGTAGAGGTTTCATTATGAGTAAACGTAATAAATTTGATATTGGGATTGTTTTCAAGTACAGCTATCATTTCATCAAGATTTACTGCTTTACCCCATTCAACATTAACTGGAATTGATTTCCCACCATAGGTTTGAGTGATTTCAATCCAGCGTTCAGCAAATTTTCCACCCATGATGTTAAGAACCTCATCACCTTTAGAAACCAGATTTGCAATAGCTGAGTCCATGGCTGATGTCCCAGATCCAGAAAAAATAAACATGTCGTTCTGAGTTCGACAGATTTCTTTTAACATCTCTATGGATTCCTTAAGGATTTCCCGAAATTCGTTTGTCCTATGACCATAGAGAAGGCGATTCATAGCCTGATATACCTTAGGATGTATTTCCACTGGGCCAGGAATCATTAGCCTAATATTTTGTTCATCCATTTTCAAACCACACTTAAAGTAATTAATATAATATCTTTGGTTTACTTTGTGAGTTTGATTTAAAGTTTTGGAAATCTACCAAAGCAATTACATTTTTAACTTAATACGTGTTGTTAGTTGACTAAAGGGATGAAAATGTGTGCACATGTATTTCTTATAGTATGTGATGGAATGGGGGACCGTCCGATTGAAGAATTAGATGGAAAAACCCCTGTAGAATTTGCAAATACTCCATGGTTAGATAAATTATCAGAAGTTGGAATTAATGGAATTATGCATACACTTGGTACACCAGGCATAGTTCCTGGGAGCGATACGGCACATTTAGCGCTTTTTGGATATGATCCACATATCTATTATTCGGGCCGTGGAGCATTCGAGGCTTTAGGTGTAGGATTGGAAGTAAAGGAAGGCGATGTAGCGCTACGAGGTAATTTTGCAACGGTTGATGAGAATTTAAACGTATTAGACAGACGTGCTGGACGATATGTTCCTGAAGGTGATCAACTCGCAGCAGTAGTCAATGGATTAAAATTACCGGAGGCTCCTGATGTCGAAGTGATAGCAAAACATGCTACTCAGCACAGATGCGCTGTTATTCTCCGTGGACCGGGATTAAGTCACAAGGTTACAGATACTGACCCTCATGAGACTAATGCAAAAGTAAAAATTGCTAAACCTTTAGATGATAGTGAAGAAGCACAAAAAACGGCAAATATCATTAATGCATTATCAGGAAAATCCCATGAACTTCTCAAAGACCATCCATTGAATAAACAACGTCAAGAACGTGGAGATTTGCCTGGAAACATCATTATTCTTAGAGGTGCAGGGCAAGTACCCAATGTAAAATCATTAACTCAGTTATATGGAATTAAAAGTGCAGTGATATCAACAAATGCGCTTTATCGGGGAGTTGCTCTAAGTATTGGAATGGAACACCTTCCAGTCTCTGAAACAAAAGGAGACTATATCGTACTGGCAAAAAAAGCACTTGAGCGTTTCGATAACTATGAGTTGTTCTTTATTCATGTTAAAGACACAGATAATGCCTCTCACGATGGAAATGCTGAAGAAAAGGTAAAAGTGATTGAACGCATTGATGAAATGATTAGTTATTTGTTCCCAAAAGTTGAAAGCAAAGAAGCGTATATCTGTGTAACTGCTGATCATACTACTTCAGTGAAAGCAAAAGACCATGTCGGTGACGATGTGCCAGTCGTTATAGCGGGTCCAGAAGTCCGTAGTGATTCTGTTAAGTCATTTTCAGAGAGAGCCTGTGCACTGGGAGGGCTTAATAGAATTCGAGGCATAGATATTATGCCTATATTAATGAGTTATCTGGAAAAGACACCCATGTTCGGCTCATAGCCGCTTTCTATACTTTTTTAAGAGATTACTTGAATTTCAATGCAGCATTTCATATCTTTCTATCGAAAATAGAATTATACCAATAGGAAGTAATTATAAAGCTAAAATCCTTTTTAAAAAAGTGTTATAAGCTCACTAAGCTTCGATACTAAATAGAAATTATTAATGTCAAGAAGTTGATGTAAACATGGTCTGGCCGCCTCCCTATGGTGCACCTCCACAAAAACGCACTTCATCTACAGAAATAATTCATATATTAGTAGGAACCGTTCTTGTGTCACTGGTGATAGGATCGTTCTTTTTCGATCCGCTAAATTTGTTTGCGGACATTGCAATGAACCAGGATCAAATATTCTTATTTGTGTTAGTTTCGTTCCTAGCAGCACCTGCTTTCATCTTGCACGAGTTAGCACATAAATTCGTGGCTCAAAAATATGGTTTTTGGGGAGAATTCAGACTTATTCCTTTTGGCGTCGTCCTTACTATAATCTCAATAGTTTCTCCGTTTAAGTTAGTCGGACCTGGAGCTGTGATGATCTCTGGGGCAAATATCACACGAGAAAAAAATGGAAGGATTTCTTTGGCAGGACCAATAACAAATTTCATATTGATTGGGGTCTGCCTTCTTTTCGTTCCACTTTTACCATTCGAGATTGTTGGTCAACCATTTCTTGTAATACTTGCCCAGCTTAATGCTATTATTGCTGTATTTAATTTATTACCAGTCTCACTCTTGGATGGAAAGAAGATTTACAAATGGAATAAGACTGCATGGTTAGTCTCTATTGCTCTATCTGCATTCTTTTGGGTAGTTCTTCTTTTTTTAAGCGTATCGCCATTCATCTGGGTTTTAATGGGAGTTGGGGTGTTAAGTGTTGCTGCGTTAATCTATTGGAACTTCTTCAGGGAAAAAAAAGGAAAAGAGATTGAAATAATTGATGCTTCAGAAATGCCATTTATTCCACGATTCATTAGAAGTTCATCAGAGAGTGCATCAGAGGAAAAACCAGAGACTAAGATAAAATCTATGCTTGTTAGTGAGTGTGAACAATGTGGAAAAGCAGTATTTCTTCCTTTTAGGTGTTGGCGATGCGATGGGTTCTTCTGTTATGACCATAGATTGCCAGAAAACCATAACTGCCCTGCATTGAAGGGAGCAGGTTAGTTTAAATTACTTTTTGGTTCTAAATAGAAAAAGGAAAGCTAAGAGCTCAAAAAAACTCTTAAAGTTGAAGAATTAAGTTGCTAAGCTGATTTTAAGAAAAGCAAAAAAGAAAAAAGAGTAATTAAGAAAGATTTCATGCACACATTTAACCTTTGATTGCTAGGTTAATGTCAGACATCATAACTTTCTTTCGTCCGGCGTGTTTGGCAAATCCGACCGCTTTCCTCGTGAGTATCTCACATTGTTCTTCAAGATAGTCAACGAGTTTCATTACAGCGCCCTTAGCTACCAATTTTGCGCCAGATTCTTTCATAAGATCTCTAACTGGGGCAATTGCTAATCGAGCCATAAAATCAACTCCACTTCAAAGAATGAACTGGTTTCATTCTTTCTGAAAAGTATTTCAGTCTTAAACCAATATATAAAGCTTCTGGTTGCCTCAACCAAGTTCCCCATTTAAAACTCATCATGAACTCGATACTCAACGAAAATCTTAATGATCATTATAGTGCGCGCGCTATTGGAGGTAATCAGAGACTATAGCTATAATATAAGTATAATTCGAAGGCGACTTATTTGGGTGATGTGCTACACGCGCACAAACATATAGTTCAATCAGAATCCACTCTTTAAGTCAATCACAATAGAATCAACTTTTCATAATATGTGTAAAAAATTGCCAGATTAGCTATAGGAAGATACGTGATTAGCATAGCGGATTCTAAAATATAAAAAAAAAGAAAAAGGGGTATAAAGAAAGACTAGACACACACATTTAACTTTTGATTGCTAGAGAGATGTCGGACATCATAACTTTCTTTCGTCCGGCGTGTTTGGCAAATCCGACCGCTTTCCTTGTGAGCGTTTCACATTGCTCTTCAAGGTAGTCAACGAGTTTCAAAACTGCGTCTTTAGCTACCAATTTTGCGCCTGAGTCTTTCATAAGATCTCGAACTGGGGCAATTGCTAATCGAGCCATAAAATCAACTCCACTTCGAAGAATGAATTGATTTCATTCTTTCTGAAAGATCTTTGTACTATAATGACTATATAAAGCTTCTGGTTGCCTCAACCAAGTTCCCCAAATCAAGATACTCATGAACTTGGTGCTTATCGAAAATGTGGGCAGTCCATACCGCGAGCGCGTACTCGGAGTCAATCAGAGACCATAGATATTACTGAAATATTACCTCATAGCTACATATTTGGATGACAAAATATACCAACTTATGGCACGATTTAACCATGATTCCCATTTCTATTATTTTTCATCATAGAGAGTATCACTAAACAAATAACTCAAATCCGTCTAACAATGAAAGCTCTACCTCAGAATAAGACTAAAATTTGCACAAAACTTTGGTTTAAGTATCTAGCGAAAGCTACGCGAAGATAAATAACTAACTTAATGAATTGCAGACACTAAAAAAAAGAAAAAAGGGTAGTTAAGAAAGATTCGACGCACACATTTAACCTTTGATTGCTAGGTTAATGTCGGTCATCATAACTTTCTTTCGTCCGGCGTGCTTGGCAAATCCGATCGCTTTCCTCGTGAGTTCTTCAACTTCTGCCTCAAGAAATTCAACGAGTTTGGATACAGCATCCTTAGCTACCAATTTTGCGCCAGATTCTTTCATAAGATCTCTAACTGGGGCAATTGCTAATCGAGCCATAAAATCAACTCCACTTGCAAGAATGAATTGATTTCATTCTTTCTGAAAGGTATTCAGTCCTAAGCCAATATATAAAGCTTCTGGTTGCCTCAATCCAACTCCTCATAATAAGACCATCATGAACTAAGTACTCATCGAAAGTTTTGGTATTCCATACTACGAGCGCGCAATCGGAGTCAATCAGAAACTATAAACATCACAGAAAACTTGATTCATTGAGACTCATTTGGATAACCATATGCACATATTACCTGTAGAATTTAACATAAATTTTGTTTTTTTGGATAAAAAAATGCTTAGATCACTATTACAAAAAACAATCTGTTTCCTTTACCGATTTCACTGAAAAAGGTTAAATCATTATTTAGAGCCATAAAAGCTTATCAGGATATCAATTGCAGTTTATATTATTTGAAAAAATTCTTCTAAGTGTTTTTAGTCTTTTTGTCATTACAAAGCGCGATAAAAAACTGTTTCTTTTGTGATTTTCTATTTTTTTAAAGTGTATGCTCTACTAAATTGTGTGTTGATGTGAGCTACCTCGTACTAAAGCATCGAGGCTTCCTGCTTCTACGACAGACTCGATCCCCTTGTCGGGTTACGGAGGTCATATCTCCACAGGCTTAACATCCCTACGCCCCGTAGGTACGGTTAACCATCGTGATGCAATCGAAGTATGCACCTTGTCTACAAGTGTGCGTATTATCCCTCCAATTGCCGTTGATATCTCGTTATACCAACTATATAACTCTTAGGGAGACCCCTCGATCTAAGTGATAAAATTGAACACACATTATTGCAACTCATCACCACGTTGAAACAGTGGTGCTTTCTTGCTCAGTTACTCGTAAAAAAATAGTTTCTTGCATTCTGAATAAAACGACTAACGTTCCAAAAACGGGGAAGATAGCAAGGATCAGAAACATTATGCGTATACCAAACATCTCAGCAATAATACCAGCTACTGTATTCACTCCATAGAATATCCCCACCATTATACTAGCCTGAAATAATGTAGCTCCAAGTGATTTTGCATAAAGAGGAATTATAACAACTGGAATTATTATCGAAAATGCGTAGAACCAGTTTACTGTGTTTATTGATAATAAGGAAGGATTAGAGTTATCTTTTGTTGAGTTCAATGTGCACACATCTGTTCGTAAGAGAGACCATATTTCAATTTAGTCCATTGCGCAAGTTGAAAATTGAACTCATCACAAGCCTTATAAATCAACCGCATTGAAGACCACCTGTGCAAATTTTTGCTCCTATTAGCGTTATCTGATTTAAAAAACTCCAATAAATAAAAACATTCAATCTAATATGAGGCTTGATTTTTCTTGAAAAGCAGTACTCAAAGCTTGACAACTCTTAGTTTCGCTCACTATTTCAATGATACCTATTCAATGATTCTCCCTGGATTGATACCAATTCTTATTCCTCTATTTGGACTTAGTTACTTTCAAGCAGGATTGGCTGCCATGCTTCTAGTAGCGATCCCTGCAGTTCTACAGCCATTGTTAGGACATTTTGGTGATGCAGGGAAAGCCAAACAAGTTTTGATTGGAGGATTAATACTCGTCAGTATCAGTACGGCATTTTTTGGCGCGGCTCCAAACTATATCATTTTTCTTCTTCTTTCTGGAATTGCAGGTGTCGGTCTTGCTGCATATCATCCACAAGCAACTTTATTTCTTTCAACTGACTTTGGAGGAGGAAAGGGGAAGGCATTGGGTATTCATGGGGCTGGAGGAAGTTTAGGTCATTTCTCTGGTCCAACGTTAATTACAATCTTGGCTTCCACAGTTATCGGATGGCAATTAGGCTTAGTTCTACTAGTCATTCCAACGATTTTAGTAGCAGTTGCGTGCTGGGTAATTCTTCACACTTCTGATTTATCTTCGAATTCAAGTGTTAAACATGCACCTTATAGTATCAAGAAAGCATTAACAATCCCGGTTATCATCCTTAGTATTGTAATGGCACTAAGAACCTCGGTTTACAGGGGTATTACTACTTTCTTACCTGCATTTTTTGTATCAGAAGGTATTTCATTGCTTTATGCAGGAGCGTTCACAGGAGTACTGTTAAGCGCTGGAATACTAGCCCAACCGTTATTTGGACTTATTTCAGATCGCATTGGCAGGAAAATAGTTGTTGTAACCACAATGCTAGCACTTTCACCGCTTGTCTTTGTTTTTGCATTTTTAGTATCTATTTCGGAATTACTTTTAATTATCGTTTTATTTCTAATTGGATTTTGTATTTTTGCAACGTTTCCTGTAGGATTAGCTTTTTCCGCGGAACTTGGAGAAAATAACGTCGCTATTACTGTTGGTATCGTTTCGGGGATCTCTATGGGTTTTGCAGCCATGATCCCGCCAATAATTGGTTATATTATCGACATCTTTGGTTTCTTTGAGGCATTTGGCGTTTTGGCCGGCTTTAGCCTTTTGGGTGGGATGATATCTTTTTTTCTTCCAAAAAAATAGGGTGTATGCATTTGATTCATAACAAGAGGGGTCAAAAAAGACTAAAACTTAATTATATGAGGACAAAATACAATTTAGGACTGAAAAATTGATCGGTAACAAAAAAAATGATATGATGTTGAGAGAAAGAGTAAGAAGATTAAAGGAGTCCTATTTTTTCTTGAAAGATCTTATATCTTTTAATTATTTTTGCCCTTGAATATCTCTGAGTTAAGGTGCCTAAATGTCCCATTCGTTGTGCCACTAAATTCTGTTTGACTCCTAATTCTTGAAAAAACTCAGACATTGAATGTCTTAAACAATGTGCAGTGAAATAAACACCACTATTCTCTCTTAACTTTGAATATATCTGATGAATTATCCACGGATGAAGTTTCACTTTTTTTACTTTTCCAAGAGCGAAAAAAAAACCATCATGTTCAACTCTATGGATTTTTCTAAGTAACAATTGTTGTCTTACTAAAGCTTTCATCTCATTTGTTAATACGACAAATCTAATTTTGTCACGTTTACCTTTAACTTCTATGTAATGTTCTCTATCGAATCGAGGGATAGGTTCATTTCCATTTTGTTTATTTTCCATTTCGTCTGGTTTGCCAAGCACCATGTCCATTGTAATTTTCTTGTATTCTGAAACCCTTAAGCCAAGGTTTAGTCCTAAATCAAAAATATTTTTCTCTATTGGATTATTTATCACTTTTCGAATTTGTTTAATTTCTTCTCTTGTCAAGGCTCTTGGTTTTGTCTCTGGTAATTGGGGAACAACTTGTGGGAGTTTCAAAGTTTCTTTGATTTCTAATACAATTGCAGTATCTATTATTGGTGAATGTATTTTATTCTTCTTACACCATTCCATTCCTTTTTTCCTTATATGCCATTTTTCTACCCATGTTAGAAAAGCTGATATTGATATTGCTTTATCTTTAATAGATACGGGAGAATTAGGTTTTGTTTGTCTGGTACAGTTGGAGAAACTGCCATATTTCTTGAGATATTTAAAATATTCGATAATGATCTCTGAGTCAAGGTTCTTCCAAGTTTTTTCCTTTGATTTTAGGAAATTACAAAGATCTGCTATAGTTGATGTGTATTTAGCGATTGTTTTATCGCTTATTTTACCTTTTTTGTCATTTCTGTATGCGATGAGTAGATTATCGTACTCATGGAAAGTATGACTAAGCTGCATTCCGGCTTCCAGAAGTGCATTGTTCCACGAGCCAAAATGAATTGCATAAGTTAAAGGTGAAGGTAATAAAGGATCCTTTGAAAATTCACGATTAGCAGGAGTTTTTCTAGTTTCTTTTTTATAATTCTTCAATATTTTTAGGAGTTCTTCTTTCGTATATCGCTTTGTATTTGGATCAAAGCCTAATGATTCAATAAACTTGTTATAAGTTCCATAATAATTTACAAATGTATTTAAGCTTGGTAAATCTAATCCTAATCTTAACTTTGGAAATTCTCGTTTGGTAGGCACTCTTCCTGTCTCTTCTATGTATTTCTTAAACTCAAGTGCCTTTTTTTCTATCTGTTCTTTTTTATATCGCTTTACTTTTGGATTATATCCCAAAAATTCAATAAACTTGTTATAACTTCCAAAATGCCTAACAAGAGTATTTACACTTGGCAGATCTAATTTCAATCTTAGGTTTGAAAACTCTTCACTGGTAGGAACTTTATTTGTTTCTTCTATGTATTTCTTAAGCGTGAATGCTTTATGATCCATCTCTTCCTTTGTATATCCCTGTTTTCCACGTCGCTTCGTAATTGATTCAAAGCCTAAAGATTCAATAAGCTTATTATAACTTCCATAATACTTAACAAATGTATTAAAACTTGGTAAATCCAATTCTGATCTTAACTTTAAAAATTCGTCTTTGGTGGGAATTTTATTTGTTTCGTCTATGTACTTCTTGAACCTAAGTGCTTTTTGTTTGATCTCTTCTTGTGTATATCCTTTTCGACCCACGCAATCCCACCTTTACAAAATTATGTTCATCTATGATGTCTTCAGTATTTGAATGAAACCATTTGATAATGCAGTTTTTGTTGCACAATGATTTAGGTCGATTCACTTCGCTATACATGGATCAAAGTTTCTATAAAAACCCCTCAATTCAACTCCAAATAAGGTTAAGATTTCTTTAGTTTGGCTGGAGCTGTGATTGCTATTCTTCTGCCTAAAATATAAGCACAAATAGTTGCCCACTTTTGGGTGTGAACAATCACGAATGAAAATTGTTTAAAGTTCTCTGTAGGACTTGTAACTGAAATATATGCAGGCTAGCCCATCCAAGATGAATGAAAACTGCTTTACAATGCTTATTGGATTCGTGAACGTATACCATGCTGGATTACCTGGAGTAACAATTAGTGCAGTTAAACCAATAATCAAGAGAAGTATTCCTAATATAAAAGCTGGCTTGATTTTCTTAATATAAAGTGGAATTAATATCCATGCTATAAGGGTCATTATCGAGAAGACAATCAGTGCAGAGGGTGACTGTAGGTTCATCATACTAGCGATCACGACGGATATAAGCGCCCAACCTGCCACTCCGATTAAGGTGATTACGGCACAAGTTAAATTAGAAATAGAAGCGTAATAAAAGTAAAAAAGCAAAAACGCGAAAAATAGTAGCAAAAAAGTGAAAAAGTAAAAATAAAATGAAATCAATTAGTTTCGCATCCAATTTCGTTTTATCAATGAACTATTATATTGCAGATATATAAAAAATATCAGAAAGCATTTTAGTCAAGTATGATTCTTCTATGTCCCAAAGGGCATGTTCCATAATGACAGTCATACCAACCTTCGTCCCACTTTTCCTCGACGTTATAATGGTTATAGCAATATATCTTATCACACTTTGGACAATATGCATCCATACCCTCTTCAAGAGCTGGGGATTCATGCGCAAAATCGTGGACTTCAGCAAGTTTGTCTTCTTCTAATAAACTGAAAACCTTTTTAGCATCCTTCAAACTAAAAGATGCTGTTGTAGTGAGTCCAATATAATACAGGTATTTTTTGCCATCTATACTGGAAACCCCAATTTTAAAGCCTGCCCCAACTTCTCCACAAATAGCGCACGGTAGATGATATTCTTCATCGCTGTACTTAATTACACGTTGAGTTGGTGCTTTGTGTTCCTCTTTACCCACAAAATTTTCTAATTCAGTAGAAATCTGTTCCCAACAAACTTCAAATGTAGCTCTTAGTTCTGACTCTAATTTTATTCCATCTTTACCCGTAATCTTTAATTCACTCGAAAACTGTTCTAATCGACTTTTTGCCAATATCAAGTAAGACCAAGCCGACTTATCGTAATGAGTCCTATCATCGCTGATTCCTTTAAGCAGTTCCCATGCTGAGACGATACTAAAATAAACTTCTTTAACATCTGTAATCCACGCTTCGTCAATAGATTCATCTGTAGTATTCAAAAATTCAATTATTTTGTCTTTTACATCTTCAAGTTTTTGTATTGAGTCTCTTATCTTCCAAACTCGTTCTCTAGCTTTGTCTTTGGCTTTAACTTTTTTTTTACGTGGCATTTTTTTTAAACCCTCAATTAAAAAATGGATTCGGGGCTTAATATAACTTATCGATTTTATCATTGAACTAGAAAAACTGTAGTCCACTATAAATCGCTATTGAGAATAACGCCGACGCAGGAAAGGTGACACCCCAAGCAAAGGCAATTCCTTTAACGGTACGTGTATTTACTTTGATTTTTTTGGCGTATCCTACGCCTACGAGTGCCGCTACCAAAACTGCAGTTCCGGAGAGAGGCAATCCAAACCATGTGCCGAGAAACATAACAAGAGCCGTTGCAACTTGCGCGGCAAATGCTGATGAAGGAGTTAATTTTACCACTGAAGTTCCTAGTTCTAAAAGCACTCTTCTACCAAGGATCAGAAGTCCAATAGTTGCCCCAATACCTCCAATAATCAATAAAACAGTAAGTTCAACTGCATGAATTAAAGGTGCAATCGCATTAGCTATATCATTTGCACCCCTGCTAAATTGTGTGATCATTACAGCGACCAGAAGCATCTGTGCGAATAGTCTTTCTCTTTTTTCTACATCATTTAATCCTTTGACCTTTGAGAGAACACCTCTCTGCAAAGCGGTGTAGGTAAGGTATGCGATAACAAAACCCAGAACCGGAGAGATAGCCAAACCTAAAAATACTAGCACAATAGCATTCCAATTAATATATGAAAAACCAATAATTACGCCTAGTCCTATTATTGAACCTATCATAGCTTGTGTTGTAGAAATGGGAGATTTAAAGTAACTAGCTATCGTTAACCATGCTCCAACAGCGAAAACTATAGATATAATCTCAATCATTGTTAAAGGCTTTGTAATAATTCCTTGTCCTAAGGTTTCTGCCACTCTGTCTCCTAGTACTAGAATCCCAGCGATGTTCAATACACATGCTAAAACTAAAGCGAATTTCAACTTAATATATCCCGAACCTACCGCTGGAGCAAATGTTTCATCATTACTACCAATGCCGAAGCTAATTGTAGATGCACCGCAAATACTTAAAATGAGTAATAGAAATATAGGTAGAATAATCATTTCTCATCCCTTTTTTGGAAATTGCTCATATTATTTAAATCAAACGATATGTCAGGATGGAAATTAGAAATGGCATTGAAAGGCACAATATCTGATCGAGACAGTAAGAACCGAGCATTAGAATTATTTAAAGAACACAGAAACAAAGTTAAAGAGTGTATTGTTAGTTTAGAAGAAGTTTTCAAAGCTTTGTACGAAAAGAGGGACTGTAATACAGTTTGTGCAACACTTATAAAAAATGAAGCAGAAGCAGATCGGTTAAAAGAGCAACTCATAGAACTGTTATTTAAGGGAACGTTCCTTCCATTAACAGGTGAAGATCGCTTAAAAATAATTGAAATGAATGATAATGTCGCTGACGCTGCCGAAAAGACAATACGAGCACTGCATGCTTATTTGCCCTTGCTTTGGGAAATAGATCAAAATCTGAAAAAGGCTATATGGCAACTGTCTCAAAAGGTAACAGAACTCTCAGAACATCTTTCAAAAGCAATGGAATTATTGGCAGACGACTTTAAAGGCGCATTCGAAGAAGCAGAAAATGTTGAAAAAATGAGGAGAGATATTCGTAACAAAGGTTATGAGCTAATAGAACAATTATTCAAACAACAGAATAGTGATATTGGCGCTACTTTGCTTACTAAAGAAGTTATATTAGATATCTTGAACGTCGCCGATATAGCAGAAGATGCCTCTGATTTTATTACAGCCATTGTGATAAAATATGCCTACTGAAAACTAAATGATCCTACGGTTGAAAAAATTATTGAAAAAACTCTATTCTTAAGAACTTGATGAACTAACTGTTTCTTTTACTCTTAATAGTACGATTATCAACCCAATAACTGGCAAGATAGCAAGGATCGCAAATATTGCTCGTAAACCAAAGAATTCTGCTAAAATGCCTGATATAATTGTCCCACTGACTGCCCCAAAGGTTATACTTGAACTTAGATAGCCAATAATAATGAGTTAGTGGAATCATCGCTTGCAGAGTTCAAAATAATCATCTTTTTTCGAAGCTAGTAATTTAATTTAAAAATCTAACTTCACGAGCTGAAACTGAAGTGCTTGACAGTTTAAACTTCAAGATAAAATGAATTCAATAGAGGCAGTATATTTAAAATTCAGATAGGTAATTAAATGATTTTTCTGCCGCTTACGGGTTAAGATGATGCAACGGTTTCTTGTACCTTTAAAATTACAATTAATGATCCTATAACGGGCAATATAGCTAGAACCAAAAACATTGGACGAAAACCTAGTAATTCTGCTAAGATACCGGCAAAAAGAGAGCCAGTTAAACTGGCAAAGCCGAGTGTGAAGCTTTGTAATAAAGTAATTTAAAATATAGAGTTTTTTGCTATATATTCGAACAAAATAGCAACATTTCAGAGTAAAGGATAAATATTCCTTTTAAAAGAAGGTTTTATCAACAAAATCTTTTAAGAGATTAAGATCATTAATCTCTTGGTGAGAGATTGGACAGTTTACTTGGAGCTCCTGAATTTAAAAAACTTATTCGTGAAACATCTGTCCGTGAGTATTTTGTTGAATTGAAAGAAGACGCCTTAACAGAACAAGGCTTCTTTAATTTGGTTAAGGTTCCTGGTTTACGAATTGCTAGAGCTGGTAAGTTTCTCAAGAAATTGAGAATCGCTAATCGTCTTACACGATCAGAGTTTGCTAAAATCTTCAAATTGACTCGCAGTCAAGTAAGGGATTGGGAAAACAATTCTAGAACGATTCCTTTGAAACTCTTGGTCAAAATCGCAGAAAAAAATGGTGTATCAAAGGATTCTGTTTATTCGCTTATTGATAGTGGAGTATTCAAAACTAAAAGCTCTTTACCTGTTAAATTCGAGAAAATTAAGGATATTATACATTTTTTCTATCCAACGTCACCAAACAAATCCAACTACAGTTGGCCAATTTCCATACATAGCAAATCAAAAGAGGCTCTTTCAAAGATTAAAGCTATGCTAAATATAAGTTTAATCTCAGATCATCGATGGAATAGCAATAGAACACACTCTAAAGAATTACATAACTTTCTTAAGACCTTTTTTCGATACAACGAAATTCTTAAAATAAATCCACCGCTCACAAGTGAAGTTAAAAGATGGTTTGAGATGGGCATTGACCTGAAAAGCGCGATCATAATCCCATGTCTTCAGAGTGATGGCGGTATAGGACAATTCGATTTATCACTTATGTTCTCAGGAAATAGTAAAATCTTGCATGACTATTTTGTAGATGCTATGTACTACGAATACGGTCTTTTGCCTACATCTTATTTCAAACAATACAAAGTGAAAAACTCTAATTCAAAAGTCTACTATTATAACCGTACAGAATTTGTTCAAAATTCAGTAAAAGATATCATAGATGAAGTAATGTAACTTGCAGGAAATACAAAAACAAAACCAGCCAATAATCAAACAGTTGATGAATACCTAATGGAACCTCAACCACATTTGGACTATTTAATAAAAGCAACTGAGGCTGAACAGAAGATTGCTTTTAGAATATGGGCTTCAACTGAAGGATGTATTTATGCATGGAATAGTAGCCAAAAAAATGTATACCCAGCTCTAGAAATCGCATGTGCACATCCTAAACTACTCAAGCAACTTCATCAAATTGCAGTGCTTTGTAATATAAATATGATTGAACGAAGATCAAAATGCAAATGGTCTGGAAAAGAGGGATTGTGTACATATTCTTTAAAATCATGCGTAGAATTTCTAAAATTAGGAGGTTTCATCCAAGGAGTAAAGATCAGTTCACACAGTAAATACCATAAAGATATAAACAAAGGTATTCTATTACTTGGAATCTTAGAATTTAAAATACGACAAAAGAAGAATTCAAGACTTAGAAAACTTTCCAGTGAGAAGATTCATCAAGAGATCAATAAAATTACTAGAAATAAACAGTACAACACAAAACAATTCTATATTGACTATTTTTCAAAGTAACAGAGGATATTGAAAAGAGAATCCATATATTCTTCCTATTTCATAGGAATTTAAACGATAGTCTCTTTCACTTTAAATAACACGATTAATGAGCCAAATACTGGTAATATGGAGAGGATCATAAACATAATACGTATACCTAAAATTTCTGCAATAAATCCAGCAAAAAGTGAGCCTGTTAG
This sequence comes from Candidatus Borrarchaeum sp., assembly GCF_019058535.1. NCBI lineage: Archaea > Promethearchaeati > Candidatus Borrarchaeota > Candidatus Borrarchaeia > Candidatus Borrarchaeales > Candidatus Borrarchaeaceae > Candidatus Borrarchaeum > Candidatus Borrarchaeum sp. Next base: position 4,351 of record NZ_JAHPYX010000074.1, on the reverse strand, counting down.
ACTGGCGAAGCCTAATACAAATGAAAGAAACCCCATGATCTCATTATGTTTGAATTCAGGTGCAACATCAGCTACGAAAGCACTTTCCCCTGTAAAAATACCAGCGAATGCAAAGGAAAGAAGAATTTGAGCTATAATGAGAATGAAGAGACCATTTGCAATTGCATAGAGCACTAAAACTGCACTTGTTCCAATCAAACCCAAGTAAATTATTGGTTTGCGACCTATCTTGTCAGACAGTTTTCCGATAGGTGTCATTGTAACCGCTTGAAGACCATTATTAAGACCGATAAGGATACCAACCCATATTATAGGAACTAATGTTGAAAAGAAAACTGTTACCAAAGCTAAAACACCCCAGTATGCAAAGTATCGTGTAAAAACCGCTGCAAAAAGCCAATTTAAGCCATTCTTTTTAAGATAATCAATCTCTTCACCGCAACAACCAGGTATGATACGTCTCTTTAACTTATGCCAAATTGTTTTGAGGCTTCTATCTTTGATTATACCCGTTTTAGTTTCTTTAAGAAAAATGAGTATTATCGCTGCTGCAAAAACCGCAAAACTGCATCCGATATAAAAGCTTAGAGCAAATCCAAATAAATCTTCAATCAACCCACTGAAAAACGAGCCAAGAGCCCACCCAAGAGAGATCGACGTATTTAAGATTCCCATATTTTTACCTTTTTCAGTCTTTGCGGAAATTTCAGAAACCAAGCCAAACATATTTGGTGGATATGCCGAAATAATAACACCAAGAAGTCCCATAAGCACGATTAAATAGACAGGAATGCTGATAAAAGGAATTAAGCAAAGAGCGATGGCCGAACCGATCAAACTAAACATAAGAAATGGCTTTCTTGTCCCTAGAATATCAGATAGTGAGCCCATAATAACTGTAGTTGCTGAATTCATACCAAAGAATACTCCTAATATCAAACTAATTTGAAACAGTGTTGCACCGATAGAAAGAGCGTAAAGAGGAAGTATAACCGACGGAATAATAGTTGCATAAGAAAAGAAAAAGCCAGTCGTGTTAATTGTTAAGAATGATCTCTTGAAATCGTCTTTTGCAGAGGTCAAAGTAATCGCATCTTTTTTTTGAAAGTATCAAGTTTTAGCTATAATTCTTTAACGGTTATAACAATTGATTTTTATAGTCTTAGTCCGTAAGACAATCGAAGAGTGTTCTGAGATGACTACCATCCTTGAAGATTTATCAGAGTGTGAAAAAGCGCTACTAATATCAATACTGGACAATGATGGAGTTATCGTCCAGATTTGGGATATGTGTTTTGCTAATCCCCCTGGAAAGCTAGTTCACTGGCACGCCTCCCAACTTGGCGTAGGCATTAAGAGAGTTTTCAAAATCATTCGAAAATTTACTAAGATGGGATTTGTTGAAAGAGTAGACTATAAACGTACCAAGGGCGATAAATTTATTATACCAAAATACGATCTCACATGCGAAGGAAAAGCAAAAGCGATTCATTTAAAGCGAGAAAAGTTAGCAAAACAACAAATCATTAAAGATCCCAGTAAATGTCTTATGAGAGTTTTGGTTCATACCAGAAGCAAAGATGAATCTGAAGATTTTCTTTTTGCGATGTTAAAGCATCATATCGGGAACTTAGAGTCCGTAAAAATTAGAACAGAACATATTAGTGGATCTCAATATCTAATAACTCGTGGAGATGTCGTTGTTGTTACTATGAAGCAAACAAGCCTTGGAAATAAGGTGCTTATGAAAACGTTGAGATTATCAGAGGATCAGTCAAAGATGGTTACAAAATATGCGCGTACATGTTCAACTGTACGAAGTTGTTTAATGACTGGGAAACCAATCAATTTCATGTTTGTTCAACAAGAACCGTTCATACATGGTTTACAGCCTTGTGGCATCTACAAAAAAGATAAAGTCAAAACCATTCTTAAAGAATGGAAAAAGTACCCAGGGTAACTCTTTCGATTTTTTTAACTTTATCGATAAGAATAGCTCCGTTTTTTCCAATAAATGTTCAATCACCTGAAATATTTGAAAATATGCTTACATTATAAAAATTGAATTGAAATAATCACCTGACAAGCCCGTTTATCACTCAAAAGCCTGTTAAAAAGTTTGCAGAAAAACATAGCTTAATATATTTCAAAAACATTAATTATATTTAACAGAAAATTGTGAAAGGAGGTTAATTTTCTATATTAGCGAGCCTGCCTTAGTCAACAAGGGATCTAGCAGATATCTAAGGCGAGACGTATTATAAAATGGAGATTTTAATCATTTTACGTTTCTAGATTATAAGCTATACAAGTTAGAAATATGCATAAGGAGGTGAAAAGATGACACAGGAAAACAATTTACCACCGAAGGTTCCTACAGAAGTTCTGAAAGAAGAAGTGCTAGATGGAATTACCAGTAGTAACTTACAAAGGGATACATATAGACCATATGGCATCTACATAACGACCAAGCGAATAATTGGTATAAAGCCAAATAAATTTCAGAAAATCAATCCTATGTGGTGGTTCGTTATTGTTCTAGGTATTGTGTTAGTGGGTACTCTCATTGGTTTAGGTGCATTATTTGTTCCATTACTGATTGGTGGCTTCTTCTTGATTAGGTTTATTCTAAGAAGAACCATTTACAAACCAGATGATTTCTCCAAAAAAACAATAGAAGAGTTAGAAGAAAAAAGGGATTTCGAAGTATTTAAAGATGAGATAGAAGAAATCAGATTACAAGAACCGAAAGGAACATTATTTGGTGGTCTAATGGGTGGATTCGGTGGACTTGGTGGATTTGGTAGATCAAGGAGAAGATCTAATCGTCCGTATAGAGACTTGGTTATTCAAAGTAATAAACACGAATATAAAATCAATATCTTCAGAGGAAGCGCATTGGAGAAAATGTACGAGATGTTTAATGAGCCTGAGACAATAGAGGATATATTCGAGCATAACAGAACGGAAACTATTTCCAATACTCCTGCTACTGCATAATAATGGGAAATGGCTCATTATATCTATTTTTTGATTAATATTTAAGATTCTTTTTCTAAAATTAATTTCAGTCAAGTAGAATGCCAAATTTTTTTAGAATGGTATTCTAATGGATTTGTTTTACAGGGTCGTTAAAGGAACAAGGAACTACACAAACGCATTTTCCACAAACATCTGCTAATCCAAGTTTTGAATATAAATCCGCATTTAACAAGCAAACTTCATAACACCGATGTCTATCAAAGGAATCAATTTTCAAGGCATTAAAAATGCAGTTCCCAACACATTGCATACAAGTTTCGTTATGCTTGTATAAACAGAATTCCGTTTCTGGTCTCTTTGTAGGTTTTATTTTTGCATTTGTTATTAAAGATCCTAATCTTCCACAGCATCCACGGTCAGTAATTAGCATTTGATGAACTCCAAATTTGCCTAAACCTGCAATAAAAGCAACATGCTTATGTGACCAATCACTAATCAATTTAGATGAGCTAAAATTGTGAGTAGGAGGAAGAATCACTGATTTGAATTTTCGTCTTTCTAATTCTTCAGATAAATATTCATTGAGATCGGATATCAGTTTGTTAGTTTCAATATAAGCGATAGCCCATTCTTCCGAACAATTCTGTCCATTTACATTACTCAAAGGAATTGCTTTTTTAAATGGAATGAAATAAGAAATCACCGTTTCTGCTTCTCTTAGTAACTCTGTTGGCAAACTGTGTGTCTCACTTATTACTGTCTTTAATTTCAAAAATAAGGGATCGTGAGCACTTGCAAACGCAATAAGTGGTTCTTCCCAATCAGTTTTAGTTTTTTTAGCAGATTTATAGGTTTCAACGAATTCTTTGATGGCTTCTGGAATGTTCATACAAAATACTTGAAATGAAATCTTTATATAATTAACTTAAATGCATTAATGGGTTTCTCTGAATCTTAATCTGTTATTTAGAGCAGCAGCACTTCAATATATTCATGTGTCTCATTAATAATCGTGTCAAAACTAAATTCAAAAGGTAAATAAATAATGATGTGTTTTTCTAGACTGAGGAACCAAAATGCAGTGGGCATTCTTTCCCATTTTTATGGGTATTATAATTTTTATCATCATAGTGGCGAGTTTAGTTGGAATTTGGCTGTGTATTTGGATATATCGAGATGCAGAAGCGCGTGGAGAAAATGGAGCGCTTTGGGTAATTATCCTGCTTATAGCTGGCCTCATTGGACTAATCGTATGGCTTGTTGTACGTAGTGACAAACCAATTATCAATCCACGCATTACAGCTTCTAAATACAGGACTCAGAGTACAGAATATATGCCTCCGACACCCAACACTAAGACACCTCCACC
>NZ_JAHPYX010000073.1:0-24645 GCF_019058535.1 Candidatus Borrarchaeum sp. | reverse complement strand
GTCTAATACCATAAAACGACCTGAATTAAGATATATGTTGCACTAGAAAACAAACACTTACTATAAAAAGTCTATTTTGGAAGATTAAAAAATTGTTCCAAAACATTGATGTAATAGATTGATGGATTTTTAATAATGAATATGGCTTAAATAGAGGGGTTCTCTTTACATGGTATTCAAAAATGTACCTGGTACAACAACAAAATGGTTTATTGATGTTCTAGAAGCGAAACCTGGTAGTCTTCACTCTCATATTTATGTGGGAATAAGAAAGGATGGAGAAGAAAAGCAAATATTCTTGGACTCAATAGCTTACCTTGTAGACTTGCTCGTGAGGGAATTTGAGGATGGACGAAACTTTATTGGGCTACCACCTTTAACGACTAAAAGGGCTGTAAAAACTATAGCTGACTATTTTAATCTTGGTGATGACTTCAGTAGTGACTTAGAGTATGAATATCTACGATTCATTAAAGAAGAAGGATTACCTGGTCCTTCTGTTATGATTACGGCACGTGAAATAACAGAAATCTATGAAAGATCTTCACAGTTAAAGAGCAAAATTTACGCAACAAAAGCAACCACTGATGAGGTTTTAGAAGAAGCAATGGAACAGCTAGAAAGTGAAGATGAAGATGCACAAGAAAAATAAGGGAATATTTCGCTAAAGAGAGGTTATTCTATGGTTTACAAGAAATTCCCCGGAAGTACACTACAATGGTCAATTAATCTCCCGGAAATAGGGAGTAGAAAGTTGAGGATGCATTGTCCTGTTTCTGTATTGATTAAAAGAAATAGAGAAGAAATGCATATTCTTATAGATTCACTCGCTCATTTAGTAGATTTACTCATTCGAGAATTCGATGAAGAGAATGGTCTTAACCTCATAGGAGTTCCTCCACTTGCGTTTAAAAGAGCCTTTATTTCTATTAGTGATTATTTTAGTCTAGATGATGATTTCATTTCGGAACTCGAATGGGAATATTTTAAATTCGTAAAAGAAAGCGGAATTGAAAGCCCTTTTGGGGTTATTACACCACACAGACTAGCTGATTTATATGAACGCTCAATGACGCTAAAGAAAAAACTGAGTGGAGAAGGATCCAAAGTGGATGATTTAAAGGATGCGATTACCATAATCGACACGCATATAAAAATGCTAGAATCATAAGAAAACCTCACAACTCAACCATTAAGGAACTTCTAACCGAAATTCTTTTCGAAGGTTTTTTACGGCTCCCATCATGTTTTTTAATTTTGCTAACGTTATATTGTAGGCAATTTCAGATGGAATAGCAAACTTTAGATTTCCAAACGCGCAGTCTGGGTCAATTATGAGATTTTCAATTCCATAGCGATTTGAAGCTTTTAATATCCGTGACCTAACGTCCTTTTCGGTTTCTACAGCACGTTGCCAAGGTACTTTCCCTCTTCGAATGTCCTCCAATAAAAGTGGATCAAAAACTGAAGCGAGGCATCCATAACCAATCATTTTATCATAACTTTCTAAATCCTGTTTTGTATATGCCTTTAGATTGTCAGGGTTGTTTACAAAATCGTGATCAAGATACAAGACATTATCAAGTTGAAGAAGTAGTTTAGAAATTGAAAAGATATCATCACATACATGTATCGAAGGAATAGCTCTGGATACTCCTTTAAAAACAATATCAAGGCACTTAAGTGCAAAATCTTCCTCTATCGCGAACTGAGCTATAGCGAAGTTCAAAATATGTTCATAAATAGTGACTATTGCGACCCCTTCTTTATCAATATCATAAACAATTTTTTTGATTATATAAGCTAATTTCTCTACAATATCTGGCATTAAAAGTGCGGGCATATCTGCTATTTTAATAAAATATGCCAGAGTAAAAGGACCAGTAACATAGACTTTTATGCCATCTATTTTTGTGTTAAATCCAGCATTCTCAATATAATTTTTAGTCCATATTAACTCAGGAAGAACAAAAGGTTCACGAGGAGGGATAAGATCTCCTATAACGTGTGTAATTCCGTTTTTTATTTCGATCCCACAATTTTGCTCTGCTAAAGGTTCCAAAAACATCAGACTCATATCTTCGAGCTGGGGTACTATCGGAAAGTCAATTTCTAAAGATATTTGATCAAAAAGAATCTGTTCCATATTAGCTTGAGTTTTATCTAAAGGAAAGCTATCCACAATAGTTGTTTTCAATTTCCCATGCAGGTCACTAGAGTTTCTTTGTTGTATCATTCGCAGGTTCCTCAGTTTCATTCGTCAACACTGCATATCAAACCATGATAAAAACATAGTAGGATAGGCCCCCAGGAAAAAACAACTGGTAACTCAATTAATAGAAGTTCATTAGAAATCTCCACTCCGATATTGAAAAAATAGAAAAGAAGGGGTATCGAAACGATCCATATAAGCAACAATAATGTCGAAAATTTATATCTTTTTGATAAATCAAGGAGTAGCAGTAATAACGATTTAATTTCTGTGAGAATATATTTGAGTTCTATAATTAGTTTCGTTTTAATATTTTCAGTCATCTGAGGTTTCCCCTAAACCATGATAAAGATCGGTAGATACTGTCCTGAATACATCTTCTAACTATAAGAATGAATCTAACTAGACTCATTCAAAATTCGATCTTATCATTTTGGGCTGTATATTAAACAAGTAATAAACTGAAAAAATAGTGCATGAGAAAATATAGAGAAACATACTTTCATTCGTTTTCCAGTTCTAAGCCTGATGTAGGTTTGAAATAATTTGCTATCATATGATAAAACGTTTTAATCTCTTTGAATAAATAGTTAAAAAAGAACCTCGCATTATCATATAGCTGAATACCTACAACGCTCTCTAAAATCTGTTTTAATGTATAAACGATTATTGTAATTGTACTAATAAAAGCTCCAATGCCAATAATGCTTACCGTTATGTTAAAACCGCTGAAACTCAGTATTCCACCAAAACCAATAAACTGAAGCATATTTCTCGCCTTATTTAATGGTCAGGTTGTTTTAACGTATTAATTTTAATTAAATATTTTGGTAAAACTGTTCGTACAATTCCCCTCCCCTTGTTAAGTAGTTGGTTACTTTGTATCTTATTAATCTTCTTGCCCTGATAATTCTCCGTAGAGTTCTGCTGCTTGCTCTAAGACGATTCGCAATTGAGTGATTTCAGGATTCTTATCAAGAAGTGCAGGTAAAATACATATGAGAAAACGCCGTGCAAGACGAAGTGATGGACTTTTTAAAATAGTTTTTTGAAAGGAATTCTTAAAATAGTTGATTCCTGATTTAGAAATCTTAATTGAATTGTTAGCGTGATGAATAATCAGGTTTGAATGAATCAGTGAATGTAAATGATTAGAAAAAGCATCTTGATTGGGAATTCCATAAATAGATTCTGTCCCTAAAATACATTCAATGAATTGAACTATTTCGTATAATTCGTTCTTGGTTAAAATTCGCCCCTCAACTAAAGAGAGGATGAAGAGTATCTCATCTTTTTGCGAGAGTTTACCGTTAGATATTAAATTCGGATCTAGTTCTTCTTGTGATTCTATAAAGCTTGATAGCGCTATCTGTCGAAAATTTGGTTCCCTTTGTGAATAAGCTGGTGTCTTCAAATATTTCAAATTCCTAATTCCTTTATTTCCTGTTTAAAGACTTTTATCGGTTGCTTATATATTGACGGAGAGTTGGGTGAAACTGAAAACAACTTCTATTATCAATCCTAGAAAGGATGTGTCGGTTTTTTTTGGTACTAGCGAATAAAAAACGATGAGATGCGTTAAGACAACTTATTATAACTTAATGTTTTCTATCTTCTTTGTTAACAATTTAATAAGTCATTAAAACTAATAATAGTGAAATTTTTTTTCTTACAAATACGATTGGGTGGAGTTTTTTATTAAACCTACATTTGTGAACTACCTCACGCTAAAGCAGTGAGGCTTCCTGTTTCTGCGACCATACTTGCCTCAACATAGGCTATCTGGTTCAGATAGTCCAACGTTAACGTAGAGGTATTAGTCTCCGCAGGCGTAACTTCGGTAGGTCCCCTACCTAGCATTCTATGCCCTTCGTGTTCTATTACACAACTGCTGTTATAATCACGATCTATCACCAGACCACAATGATGACACACGTAAGTACGTTCGGCTAAACTCATGGGGCGCTGGTGACCGCACCGCGAACAGGTCTTGGTGGAGGGGAAAAAACGGTCAATTTCCACCGGTGTTTGCACCTTTATTTCAAGCATGCGAATTATTCCACCGAGGCTGGTTGACAGCATTCTTCTACCCCACAGGCGTTGCCACGAGCGTAAATTCTCGTTTTGATAACATATCATTTGGAAATTAGTACACAAGAAATGAACTAGTTTATTGCGAATGTCTCGTTTAATATTGGTAGTTTTGGCGTAGGCTTTGAGTAATTTATATAGCGTTTTCCACCAGTTCTTACTGCGATACTGCTTACGACCTAATTGTTTACATAATTGCTTTATACGGCGCGTAACTGGTACTTTGTATTGTATACGTATCCCGTTCGAAAGCGATAACTGGTTTTTTACCCCAAAATCAATACCAATTGACTGTGCTGGCACTACCATCGCCGGACTGTGTTTTCGCGGAGTATAGGTAGTTATGGCCACGTAATAATCACCATGCTGGTGAAGGAGCGTAGCATTGGCACATTCACAATTAGGCGGCAACTGTTCCAATCCGTTGACACGCAGTTTTTGCGGTATCTTTTGAAACTGCATATATTTGCCGTTGATAAGCTTGTAGGTATTGCCGTACTGCTTGAGCGGGATGGAATCCACATGGGACTTAAACTTCAAGCGTCCAATCTTGTGACCCTTAGTTTTCAGACGCGCTAAGCCGCGTATATTCTGTTGGGTGCGTGTTATAATACTTTGACGCATGTGTGACGATAACTGCCTCAATTGGCGTCGCTCAAAGTGGTCTTTAACCTTCACTGGCACGACTGTTATTTTATCATCGATGGAAAATACGTTAGGATGGCCAACGCAAAAATTGTACAGCCATTTCGCCTCCAAAAATAAGAGTTTTAAGCGAGTTAATGAGTCTTGGTTTAAATGCGAGCGGTCTAGCTTGACGGTATACACCCGGCACTTCATGTGTTTACGCCGCTCCTTAGTGTCCTTTAAAGTAGCTTTGATCTGCTGGTTCTTTGTTAACATGACACAAATGCTCCGAACAACTTATAATAACTCGTTAATAATATACAACACAATCGCTCACTTTTTGTACTCCAACTGTTTTTATAAACACAGCATAAATTCTCACAAAGTTAAAAAATAGCCTATCCTTACACCATTTATCCCCAAGCTAAAGCAATGGGGCTTACTTGTGTCTTAACGATGTAAGGTTGAAAAATTATATTAAGGAAATTCTCCTAACATAAAGAAAAGAAATCATAATAAAAAATTAATGAGGTCATAGACCATGTCTAGTAATGACGTTAAAATCAATGTAAGTGAAATACAGGCTGAAAAACCATATGTACTAATTGGACTTCCTGATGTTGGCTTGATAGGGGTCATCAGTGCATCCCAATTAATTAAATCTCTTAACATGAAACCAATAGGGTCTATTGACTCAGAGCAATTACCTCCCATCGCTGTTATCCATGAAACGATACCTATGGCTCCTCTAAGAGTATATGGTGCCGAGAATGTCATCCTTGTTGTTAGTGAAATTCCGTTACCTCCTACTCTTATACGCCCATTCTCAAAAGCAGTAGTGAACTGGGCAAAAAGATTGAACCCAACTGCTGTTCTCTCTCTCGCCGGTATTCCAGTACCCAACCGGATGGATATTGAACAACCTGGCATATATGCTGTCTCATCAGGAGGACCTGCAGCAGCTATTCTTGGGGATTTAGAGTCGATACAAGTTCAAAAACTTGAAGAAGGTTTTATGGCAGGACCATATGCTTCTATACTTAATAACTGCATAACAGAGGCTGTGCCAAATATAACGTTTCTAGTTCAGTCTCATATGAATTATCCTGACCCAGGAGCTGCTGCCATATTGCTGGAAACTGTCGCAAAATTCCTGAATGTCACAGTCGATGTCGAACCATTGCTTGAACAAGCAGAAGAAATCAGACTTCGAATGAGAGATACAATGAGACGGACTAGCGACACCATGCAACAAGTTGATAAAACACAAGAATACGAAATTCCCGCTTTCTACGGCTAAGGGGGTGTAAGAATGTCAAAAAAATCAAAATCCATTGTAAGAATGATGGATGAATTATTTGAAAGGATGGAAAGTTCCATAAATGAAATTCTAAGAAAAGGCTTCCTGAAACCCTCTTTTGATTTACGGCACTGTTGCCTAGAGCCACTTATCGAGATTAGTGAAACCGCTGATAACTTAATCGTCGTTTATGATTTGCCTTATATTCGCTCGCCAGACGACATTGAGATCAAAGCTACGCCAACTTCCTTAGAACTAGACGCACAATTTAAAGAACCAGTAAAACTCGAAAAATGGGGAACTGTTCAGAAGGAGACAGAGTTTAAGCATTATCATCACGTGATCAGGAAACTGCCTGTGGAGGTTGTTCCTGATAAAGCAACATCTCGATTTAAGCAAGGGTTACTGGAGATCACTCTTCCGAAGGTTAAGCCTCATAAAATTAAGGTTGAATGAGGTCTATCCGACAAAACCTCTTTTTTTAATTTCATGTCCTCATGGCGGACGTATATAAAACTACTTGTTATTCAATAGGAAAAGTAACACCTATAGTTTTCTTAAATAATGCAGAGCATTTATATTGCCTCTTAACCAATAACCAATAGAATCAACATTGATCCTTTAAAAGATGAATTTCTCAATAATCAAGAGGTTAAGTAGTTGGAAGAAGAGCTACCAGTTTGGTGCCAATTAAGAAAAATACCTATGCAACACTCTCCGGAAGATGCAATAGAGTTTGCAAAAGGAAGGATAGATAGATTTGCAAGACGTCAGTTCTGGAATGTTAGAGGAGCTGAAGGTAAAGATTTACTTGCAGGACATATCCTTCTAAGGGTTGCTGTTGCCACAGATCCAAGACTTAGCGCTTGGCTAGTAGAATTTGAAGGCGATCTTTTTGATTATCGATTTAGAAAGGCGTCATTCTCAGATATTATCACAGTAATGCGCTATTTTCTTGGAAACGATAATATTATGCTACTCAAAGACCTTGAAGAAAAAATTGATATGCAAATAAAAAAAAGATATTCACTGATTGAGATCGGAGAATATTCAAAATACATCAAAAGAAGCACAATAACTCGTGATGGACGTATTACTATTAAAAGAGAGCGACAGAATGTTACACTTCCAAAAGGTTTAAGAAAATATGTTGGTGTTCACTTTACAAAAGTTCCAACAGTAGTGGGTAAAAGACAGGTTCTATTGCTAAAAGGATGGGCTATTGCCCCTATTTTTGTCTTTCGAGGAACTATTAAACGTGCATTTGAAACTGAATTAAAAACTAAACTTGAAGGAATTCAAGATCAAATTAAATCTGATAAATCTCTTAAACCGATTATACGAGAACTTAGAGACCATATTAAAATAAATGAAAAAGCTTTTGTAAAGAGATTTGAAACAGAAATTAGTCCTACTGGGAGACTTTATCAACGTTTTGATCTGTTTCCTGAGTGTATGAACCAATTAATCTCCATCCTCACCGAAAAGGGTCACTTAGGACATGGAGAACGCTTACAACTAGGTCTTTTTTTAAAGAAACTAGGAATGCCATTGGAAGAGCAAAAACACTTCTGGTATCAAAAAGCTGTTGATAACATAGGCTTGACGTTTGAAGAATTTGATAGCAAAGTTGGTTATACTATTGATCATCTTTATGGACAGGCAGGTGGTGGGACGGATTATGAAGCCCCGAAGTGTGAGACGATTATAACAAGTTATTATTGTGCATTCGCCCAAAAAGCTGCAGATGAGATTATGAAAAGGATACAAACTGAATTCGAAGAAAAGGATAAACCAACAAGATTTAGTCAAGTTTTAGATGACTTAATGGTAAATTTGATGAATAATGAACCACGAAATGCGTGTGCAAAACTTTTCGAATTAAGGTACGGCAAAAGAGCCAAAAAAATTGCGCATCCCATTGGCTATACTCTTTATGCAGCAAAAATCCTAAAGGAGAAAAAGGAAAAGAAAACCGAAGAGAAAAAAACTACAAAAGCTGAAGTAAATGCAAATGCGAATGAAAATGAATGAAAAATAATTCATATTTCAATTTCAATTTCCGGTTCAATTTCCTTGTTCATTCAATTTTTTTAGAAGACCTAATGCCTCTGGGTAATTAGGATCCAATTCTAATGCTTTTTCTACGCATTTTTTGGCTTTTTGGTTATCTTTTAGTTTATCATAGGCAACAGCTAGTTCATACCAGACTTCTACATCTTGGTGATCGATCTCAACTACTTTCTCAAAGCAATCAATGGTCTTTTGATAATCTGCCAATTTCTTGTGCGCAATCCCCATGTAATACCATACATTGATATTCTGCGGTTTTTCCTTTATAATTTCTTCGTAGCATTCAATTTCTTCAGTTGTCTGACCTAGTGAGCGGTAAGCAGATGCCATGTTAGACCTCGCTTGTGGATGATGAGGGTTAATCTCCAGTGCTTTCTCGAAGCACTCAATGGCCTTCTGATAGTCTTCCAGTTTATTATAAGTAGCCCCCATATTATTCCATGCGTTAGAATAATGTGGATCAATTTTAACTGCGCTTTCAAAACTTTTAACTGCGTTCTGATAGTCTTCTAATTTATAGTAGTCAATACCCATGTTGTACCAGGCTTTTTTATATTGAGGGTCGATTTCTACGGTTTTTTCATAGCATTCGATTGCTTTAAGTAGATCACCTAAATCTTCATAGGTGATACCCATATTGTACCACGTTTCCACATTCAAGGGGTCAATTTCGACTATTTTCTTATTACATCTTAGAACATTTTCGGTATCATCCAGCATGCTGTATGCTTTTTCTAAGATATCCCACGCTTTTGTATCGGAAGGATCCAACTTGACACCTTTTTCGAAATACTCTTTGGTTTTTTGGGGATTGTTCAGTTTAAAGTAGGCAAGTCCCATGTTGAACCACGCCATAACGTACAATGGGTCGATTTCGACAACCTTCTCAAAGTATTCAATTGCTTTTTCATAATTTTCTAAGGGGTGAATATAAATAGATCCCATGTTATTCAAAGCTGCGATGTTGTTTGGTTCAATTTCAAGAGCTTTTTCATAGCAATCTATTGCCTCTTCAAGATAGCCTAAGTTACCGTACGCTACTCCCCTGTTATACCAGGCGTTGATATTATTAGGATCTATATCAGCTATTTTTTCACAACATTCGATGACTCTATGATAGTCCCTTAACGCATCGTAGGCGGAACTCATGAGAATCCATGCATTCATATTTTGAGGATCTAGCGTCACTGCTTGTTCATAGCACTCAATTGCTTCTTGAAATTCGCCTAATTTATCATGAGCGGCTCCTAAATAATACCATGTCTTGCTATCAGGATTGATTTCTACAGCTTTTTTAAAGCACCCAATTGCTTTTTGAAAATCTCCGGATTCTGCATGATCATGTCCAATGTTAGACCATTCTGAAGCGGTTTTCCCCTCAATTTTGTCTGGCATTTGAATCTCCTAATTTCCTCATATAATAATGACACATAAACCTTTTCTACGTGCTAATTATAGATCATGCTCTGAATCCTCTATTACAAATTCTAAAAGAAAATGGGACAATAAATTATAATCAAGAAACGGTGTTAAAGATGTAAACGCAGATTAAATGGTAGCCTTAATTTGCACCGGCTATTCTTGCGTTGTTAATCTTAATAGAAGGTATTAATACACCTGCTTCTTCTCTATAGTCCTGCGATATATCAGAAATACCATTTAATAAATCAAAAACATGAATTCCAATCATTGCATTTTTAATAGGATGTTTTATTTCACCGTTTTCAATAAGGAACGCCTCTGATAAGAGTCCTGAGAGTCTTCCACTTACAGGGTCTGGTGAATCATGTAAAGCCAAAATAAAAACTCCTTTCTTTGTTTCACTTATTAGTGTGTCAAGGCTATGCTTACCAGGTGTTATTCTTAGATTATTACATGAAATTTGTGGCAATGTGTTATATCCAAGTCGCATAGAGTTTCCAGTACTTGTTATAGAATCTTTTTTAGCAGTATATGTGTCATAGAGATAGGTACGTAATACCCCCTTTTCTATGATTTTTTGACGAGTTTTTGGATTTCCTTCTCCATCAAATGGCAAACTCCTAAACCCTGCTGCAACAAGTCCATCATCAATAACTGTGAGCTGTTCCGAAGCAATAGTTTTTCCTTTCTTATCTACTAAATATGTCCGCTTTTGTTGGACTGCATCTGCGTTCGCAGCAACTCCAACAATGCTGAAAAACAGCGGATAGATCGCATTTTGGAATAAGATAACCGGAACACTCATCGTCTCTATTTTTTTACCCCCAAGCATATCACAGGCTCGTTTAGCAACGGTTTCCCCTAACCATTGTGGTCTTAGATTTTTAAGTTGTCGACTACTTGATAAATCAGAATTGGTAGCCACTTCACCTTCGGTGTTTTTTGCAACTGCTGAAGCTGAAAGCATTCCAATCGTGCTATCTGAACTGCATTCACTACCAAGCGAATTCATTAGTACACGTTGTTCCCGTGTCATACTAACAGTCCCATCAAGTACAACAGAACTAGCATTACAAAGCCCAGCATCTATAATCTGCTGCCCTAAATCTATTACTTCTTCAGCTGAACTATTCGCAATGTGATCATCATATAGTTCTTGTACATTTGGGAGCGGTTTCGGATCAGGTAATGACTCAAAATCAGGATCTGGGCTACCTAATCTCATTGATGATACGGCTGCATTAACTATCCTTTCAATTTCATCCATCTCATTAAGTGAGGCCGCATATGAGAAACCATATCGACCTGCATTATCGTAAACTCGCACAGCTATACCACTGTCTTCAATATTACTTACAGTTTTTATTGCATTTTTAGCGAATAATAATCTTTGACTAATTACCTTTTGTGCAAAAATCTCTGTTTGGTATACTTTACTTGTTGCAAATTTAAGAGCCCTTTCTGCACTCGCGAATAAATTGTCCACAGTATCACCAGCCAGCCAATGTGCAATAAAACCAGAGTTTTTAAATATTTATTTACTTTATGACACAATCATACAACGTTGTATGTGAGGCATATGTGCTTTGAGTGTTATTTATTAGCCGTTGTCCCCCCACAAGCAGGGCCTATTAGCGATTTTCTTAATTTCATCTATTGGGTCGGCTCACTTGTCTGCTTCCAATGGGAAGTTGCAACTTTTAGAGTTGGAGCATATTATTTACCTGTATGCTCTGGATGTTTAGGAATTTATGCTGGCGCGTTGATTGGTTTTGCAAGCCTTCCAAGATTGTCTAATCTGTCAAAACAATTATTTCAACTTAGATTTGCAATCCCTCTAATGTTACCTCAATCAGTCTATTTCTTTATCTTGAATTTTGAGCGGTTCTTCCTTCATTCCTATCCGATTCCAGGAATAAAGGAAATCTATTTTGTAATGGGATTGCTTTTCGGTTTTGTTTTATGCAATATTGCTTTTAGACTCGCCCTAATAGAAGATGAGTTTCACCCCGCCGTTGATCAACATCTTACCAGATTTGTAACATATTTAGGCTGGTTATTTCTTCCTGGCGTTTTAATAGGCATTGTCAGCATAATGCTTGGACTTGTTTTACTTGGATATGCAGTTGATATGCTTCTTCTGGTTCTAGGAAGTCTTTCTTTTCTTTTAGGATTAGGAATTCTTCTAGTTTTAATAGTAGGCTTCTCTCTTCGATTTGCAGTGGGTTTATTCAAGACTTCTTATGATTATTTTACGCAAGATCGCTCTAATTGATCTATATGCAAATACCCGTGTTTCTTTTTATCTAAAAAAACTCTGGACAATCATATACACGTTCAAGTTTTTTAGAAGCTAATGCTTTGCAGTTTTATAAAAAAAGATTTCACAAACCTTATTCAGCGTAGCAATCCTGCTCGCTAGATAACGTCGTTTTCGACAAAAAGGTATTACTCTGTTATAGCTTTTTGTATCACGCATCGGTGTTTAAATCAGCGCGCGCGATTGTATTGACATAATGCTGTCTATAGCTCTATAGAGTAATCAAGAGCTATATAATAAAGTGGACATTTTTCTTGTAAAAAAAGGCTTAAATAGTTTTAACTATAAGGTATGGATGGCAACTTGTGATCGGTAAAGAACCTTAGACGGAAAGAAAAACTGACACAAAGAAACATGGTGAAGAATCGGCCCTGAACTATGAAGTAAGTGTGTACGGCCGGACAGGATTCTGGAAAGATAAGGGGAAGATCGAGAATGAGCCTTAGAGGAAAAATCAAACTAAGGTGAAGTGTAAGCCGTAGCACGAAAGTGAAACGGTTGTCGACTGAGAGGTCGAAAGCACGCGCGACGTAAAAATCGCGTAACCTGGAGCGAGGAAACCAAAAAGGCACAGCGGGTTGCCACTTTTCTTTTGGGATGTTTTTTTAACATCCTTTTTTTTTGAAAACAGCTAAATAGTCAAGTTAAGATGTCGCTGATGATAAGCGAGCAGCAGAGTTCTTTATGAATTATTTTAAGGTCAAGTGACTGTGCTTCTTCTACACCCGCATCGGTGATATAAGCAATTCCGTTTATTCCAGCTCGAATTGCGAGAATGTCAGTTTCTTCCTTGTGATATCCCTTTGGTCTGGCACAGCCTAACATAACTGGCTTATCCTGAAAAGTCAAACGTGCTATAGTGATAATTTTGGCAATGGTTTCAGGTGATGGTGGCGTGACATTCTCCATTGGTGTTCCTTCTAGGGGCATTAATGCAACTATCACAATGGCATCAGGGTCATATTTAGACAGCATTTCTAATGCATTGATTTCTCCGTCTAGAGTGCCGTAATTGAGACCAACGACGACATGTGGTACAATTGGAATGTTAAATTCCTTAAGAAGTCTAATAGATTCTTCATATTTCTCGGGTGTTGCGTTTATATGGTAAACTGTTTCAATTGTGTCTTGACTGGCGATCACATCAAGCATAGCGGCATCAATATGTGAATCTGCAAGAATTTTCGCGGTTTCCTTGTCGATAAGTCCTGTATGAACAACGACTTTTAATCCAAAACGTTCTTTTATAACTTTTAGAGCATTTGTATACTTTAAAAGAGGGACAAATCCGTGTTTATTTGCGCCTCCACTAATTAAAACACCCTTAGAACCCTTTTTGCTAAGTTCTTCACATAATTGAACTAATTCATCAGGAGAGCGTGCGGGTTTCATTGATTCTAGAATTTTAGACTGACAGTGATCGCAATTAAGAGCACATGCAGTTCCTGTAATACTTATAGGCACAAAGGCGTTCGGAGATTCCTGCTTAAAACTTTCAATCTCATAATGAACTATGTTGGGAGCATAATTCCATAACAGGTTTCCAAAGTTTTTTCTACGAAGATTAAAAGCATTTTCCATGTATTTTTTAAGTTCTGAGGAACTAGAGTTCAGAATCATCTTTGCTTGCGACATTGAAAACAGTGATTTAGAAGTGATAGGCGCACATCCTCTTGTTTTAAAAAACTGAATGAGTTCGGGAATTATGATATCGGGATCGAATAAAACTATTTCCTTATATCAAATGAAGTGAACTACCTCACGCTGAAGCTGTGGTGCTTTCTTGCTTAGTTATCGTAAGTGGGTTATAAGAGAATCAAAGTATATTTCTCCTTAAATCGGCTATAGACTAATTATTGCTCTTTATTCAGTTTCAACAATCATTTTATTAGAAGAGAATAACTTTAGTGTCAAGGCTGATGATTGTCTTTTTACCGATATACATTCTATTTTTTGTATTAAAAGAAGCAAAGTATCTAGTTAGAACTAAATGGAGGTAAAATCCATGAAAGAAGTAAAGATTCAGTTACCGGTTAAAGATCTTCCAAAAAGCTGGTATAATATTATACCTGATCTTCCACAACCGCTTCCACCACCTAAAGAACCTGAAACAGGACCTTCTCGACTTGAATTTCTCTCTAAAGTCATTGTTAAAGAATGTTTAAAACAAGAGTTTTCAGATCAAAGCTGGGTACCAATACCTGAGGAATTAAGAGAGTTATATATACAGGCAGGTAGACCAAGACCACTACGTCGAGCTAAAAGACTTGAAAAATTACTGAAAACTCCAGCACATCTTTATTGGAAGAGGGAAGATTTATCACCAACAGGAAGTCACAAAGTCAACACTGCACTAGCCCAGTTATATTATGCAGTACAAGAAGGTGTAGAAGGAGTAGTTACTGAAACTGGTGCTGGGCAATGGGGTACTGCATTGTCCTATGGTGCAAGTTTGATGGAATTACCATGTGTAGTTTTTTGGGTACGTAACGTGCATGATTGGAAGGTCGATCGAAGAACTCTAATGAAAATGTATGGCGGTGAGGTTCATCCTTCGCCAAATCAGTTAACTGAAGTCGGCAGAACTATTCTCAAAGAAAATCCAGATCATCCAGGGTCGTTGGGTATCGCAATTTCCGAGGGGTTAGAATATGCTGAAAAACATGATGGATATGCGTATTCTCTGGGAAGCGTGCTAAATCACGTACTGATGCATCAAACAATAATCGGTCTCGAAACAATCGAACAATTCAACATAGTAGATGAACAACCAGATCTGCTAATAGGCTGCTTCGGAGGTGGATCGAATTTCGGTGGTTTCACATTACCTTTCATTGGGGAAGTATTAAACGGTAAACGAGAATGTGAATTTCTTGCATCTCAGTCTTTGGCAGCACCAAACATAAGTCAGGGTGAATACCGCTATGATTTTGCAGATCACGCAGGAAAAACACCTTTGTTGAAAATGTACACCTTAGGTCACGATTCAAATATGCCACCAATATTCGGAGACGGTCTCCGATACTCTGGAGCATCACCAATTCTAAGCCTATTGAGAAATCTAGGACATATTAAAACAAGAACCTACCCTGTAGACGAGAAAGACGTATTCGAGGCTACACGGACATTCCTTCAAACAGAAGGATTTTTACCTGCACCAGAATCCTCTTATGCTATCAGAGCCATGATTGATGAAGCGATAGAGTGTAAGAAAACCGGCGAGGAAAAAACCATCGCCTGTAATGTCTCAGGGCATGGATTTCTTGACATCTTTGGCTATAAAAGTGTGTTAAACCTGTAAATAAGTAGAACGGTTTTAATTACAAAACACTTTTTCTTTTTCTATAGAATTCGCAATTCAAGACTTGCAAATCAATTCTGTTTTTCTTCAGTTTTTTCATATTCTGATTTGATTCAAATTAATACAACGTATTCTAAGTTGCGAATTTTACCGACATAAATTTTTCTGTCTTGAGAAGTTTTCTAGCCTGATAAAGTTTAAGAATACACAGCACATATATGTTACGCAACGTGGGAGAACTCGAAAATGAGTCAAACGGACAATAAGATCCGATTATCTACTAAATATAAGCAAGCGATCGAAGAACCAACAAAAGTAAAAAGAGCAAAAGAAATTATTGGATATTTAAATTTATTAGTAGATGAAGCAAGAAAGATGAGAAAGGACAAAGATCTCGCTTATAAATAATAGAAATTAGTTTTGAAAAGTATTACAGTGAGCTAGTTATCATCAGATACAAGTTCTGCATCTGATGAATGCAATGAAACACGATCTGAAAAATCACTCAGTTGATGTTGTATACGTTCTAGTTCTTTTTCATTTGGTGAATAGGGGAAATTTCTACATTCGCCAATATATGCTTGATAAGGTGTAGAATTCGCATAAGGTCTAGTACATGCAACGCGTAGAGTAGAACCTGGGCAACCGCTTGTCATAAATGGTATGCCTGTTTTGACTATTTCTTTTAGAAATTGTTCTGGGATTCCAAAATCGATAAGTCCTCCCTCATTATCAAATTTCATGTTTTCGACACGTGCTTTCTTCTCTTCAATAAGAAATCTTGCTAATTGCATTCTTCGATACTGTCCGATTGGGGGTTGCTCTCTATTTTCTAAAGGAGAACCAGGTTCTGGGAAAAATGAGAAAAGATGTATGAGAACTTCACGATCCGCGGCTTGTTGAAATATTTTTGCCATTTCTTCTTCTGTTTCCCCGAGTCCTACGATTAAGTGTATCCCAACATTTTTACTTTCAAAAACCTGGAGTCCCTCTTGAATAATCTTCCAATATGTTTCCCAACGATGTGGTCCTCGTATATCTTTCCCTCTAAATTTATCAAATAATTCGGGAGTGGCGGCGTCGATAGCGATACCTAACTTATCAACGCCCGCATTTTTCAAGGCTATAAGCCAGTCCTTATTAACGATAGTAGGCGTGATTAATCCAGAAACTAATAACCCTGTTTCATTTTTGATTCTTTTTGCGATGATGATAGTATCTTGGAGGGCTCTTTTATTTGTGAGCATTGAAATACAAACGCGTTCTACGTGAGAGCATTTCTCTTTCGAATTTAATTTCTGTATTATTGTATTAAGGTCGTGGGTTGGCCATTCAACTCTGATAAAAGATTTATCTTTATGAAGTTCGCTTTCACATTCTCTTACGAAACTTAAACCACAGTAAGCACATCGCGCAAAGCAGCCTTCTTCGTAGGTCAATAAAAGGTTCACACACGGTAATGTAGCGTCTTTATAAAATGATCCTGATTTTAGACCAAGTGTCATCGCTGCGGCAAGGCTCATTTGAAGATATTCAGGTGATTCTTTTGATACTGTGTCTTCAATCTCTTGAGATGCTGCTTTGTCCATAATAAAGCCCTCTTTGAAAGTACTTCACTAGATATTTCAGTTTCATTAAGAATATATGCAGACATAAAAAAGTTTATCATAACTACATATCAGACAAATCCTTAAGAGGCTATGCGCTAAGACATACAAAATTTCACACATTTCATAGCAGAACAGCGAGGTAAGAACATGGATACAGGTGAAAACAGCAGATTTTGGCGTCTATTGGATACAGGTGTACTTACTGGTGCTGAAAACATGGCTCTAGACGCAATATTACTTCAAGAGCGAAATGGAGTTAATAGCTCCAATATCTTCAGATTTTTACAGTTTTCACCTCCCGTAGTTTTGATTGGATATCACCAAACCGTGGCTCACGAGGTCAGAGTAAATTACTGTAACTCAAAGGGCATTGATATTAATCGTCGAATTACAGGTGGTGGCGCTATTTTTTTTGATGAATCTCAAGTAGGTTGGGAATTAGTTTTCAATAGCGAGGATTTAGACGTAGGAAGAAATCTTGAGGATATAACAAAAAAAGTCTGTGAAGGGGCAGTCAGAGGTCTTCAAAAATTAGGTCTAAAGGCGGAATTTAGACCTAGGAATGATATTGAGGTTAACGGCAAGAAGATATCTGGAACAGGGGGAGTTTTTGAGGATAATGCTTGTCTTTACCAAGGAACTTTGTTAGTTGACACTGATATGGAAATGATGCTTAAAGCATTGAGGATCCCTATAGAAAAACTAACTAAACGAGGAATTGAATCTGCTAGAGATCGTGTAACCTGTCTTAAGGAAGAGTTAGGAACTATCCCACCTCTTGAAAAAATTAAAACGGCTTTGCTACAAGGTTTTTCTGAAGAACTTGGTATACAATTCAGACCTGACTCGCTTACTTCTCATGAACGATCTTTGCTTCAAAGTGAACTTGTTGAAAAAAGATCTGATGACTGGAAAAACCTGATAGTTGAACCTAAAAACTACAGTCAAATGTTACGATCAATATACAAAGTAGACGGAGGTCTATTAAGGCTAAATCTTCATGTTGATGCAAAAATGCGTTATATTAAGCAAGTTTTAATAACAGGAGACTTCTTCGTTGATCCAGCGAGGACGGTTTATGACTTAGAAGCTTGTCTTAAAAACACACCAATTGCAGATCTAAAGGAGAATCTCCACGAATTTTTTGTAGAAAAAAAGCCGAGATTTTTAGGTTTATCTGAAGATGACATCTATCAAGCAATCAACGAGGCACTTGAGAAACTAGAATATGTTGGTCTTAGCATAGATGAGGCCAATTCAATATTTGTCGTTAATGATTCATTTAGAAATCTATTGAAAAATAATACGGTTTTACTTCTGCCGTATTGTGCTAAGCTTCCAGATTGCGAGTTTAGAAACGAAGACTATTGTGCAAGATGTGGAGGCTGCAGCATAGGTGAAGCTTACGATATTGGTCAAGAAAAGAATCTGCGAGTTATAAGTATCTGCAGTTTTGAGCATCTTGTTGAGACCTTTAAACAGCTCCAAAGTGAAGGTATTCAGTCATATATAGGTTGTTGTTGCGAAGCGTTTTTCGAAAAACGGCAGAAAGCATTTCGAGAATCTGGGCTCGGCGGTTTACTAATTGATATCGATTCATCCACGTGCTATGAACTCGGTAAAGAGAAAGAAGCGTATGAGGGCGTATTTGGTCATCAAACAGACCTAAAACTTGATCTATTAAAAAAAATCATTGAAAACGTTAGAGTTCGCTCATAATGGCAATTCCAACAGAATGTGAAGTATTAGTAATTGGCGCTGGACCCGCTGGAAGCACTACTGCCAGTAATATTGCAAAAGACGGAGTAGATGTTGTTCTTATTGATAAAAGAAAAGAGTTGGGCGTGCCAGTGCAATGTGCTGAACACATACCTTTTCAAGTTGCTTATTTTACTGATTCAAAAAAGGAAATAATTGCACAGAAAATTAACTACATGCATACAGTTATGCCAAACGGTGATGTAACCATTACTGAATCCAAAGGATATATTATTCACAGGGATTTGTTTGATAAGCACTTAGCTGAGAAAGCGAGGAAACTGGGGGTATATATTTTTCCTAATACAGAAGCGTTAGGCTTCCATAGAGACAAAGTCAAAATACGTGAAGGAAAACAGGAACAAATTATTTCTCCAAGAATAATTGTAGATGCGAGTGGTCCAAAATCTGCGATGGGAAAAACTCTTGGAATATATAACACCACATATATTTATGCAAATCAATTTTTAATGCCACTGAGAGAAAAAAGGGACTTTACAGAGGTTTATTTTCGAAAGTACATACCTGGAGGCTATGGTTGGGTATTTCCAAAAGATGATGTATGTAACGTTGGAGTTGGTGTAAGTCTTAAGTTTGGAATACCACCACGAGAG
Organism: Candidatus Borrarchaeum sp.; assembly: GCF_019058535.1. NCBI lineage: Archaea > Promethearchaeati > Candidatus Borrarchaeota > Candidatus Borrarchaeia > Candidatus Borrarchaeales > Candidatus Borrarchaeaceae > Candidatus Borrarchaeum > Candidatus Borrarchaeum sp. The sequence goes on along the minus strand of NZ_JAHPYX010000073.1, from coordinate 5,317 downwards.
GCATTAAAGAATTTTGTTAAAGAACTGGTAAAACAAGAGATAATCCTTGATCAAAGATTAGCTATAGTCGCTGGAATAATCCCTGCAGGAGGAATGCTACCTCTTCAAAAGGAAAATATTCTATTTGTTGGAGATGCAGCCGGACAATGTCACTCAATAACTGGTGCCGGTGTACCATTTGCTCTGCTTTGTGGACAACTTGCTGGAAAATATGTTGTGGAAGCGGTTCAAGAAGAAGATTTAGAAATTTTAAAAGATTATGAAGAGGAATGTATTGACTCTTTTGGCGATTCACTCATGCATGCAGTAGAAAAAAGAAAATTCTTTGAATCATACTGGAATAATCCCCAGCATGATTTCAATGAAATGGTAAAAAAAACGTGGGTTGTCTTCGAAGATTATTATAGTTGAATGTTATTCTGAAAGTTTGTCGAACATATTTTTTCCCACAAAGCAAACTGGACAGAGCCAGTCATCAGGAATGTCTTTAAAAAGAGTACCAGGATCAATTCCGTTGTCGGGGTCACCCTTTTCTTCGTCATAAACATAATCACATGCTAAGCAAGCCCATTTAGCCATTATATTACCTCCGTACTTGGATGGTATCTTCATTTTTTCGCTTTTATATTTCGAATGGATTTTCGCTTAAAAAATTTGAGGATAGTTCATAGCTAATTCTTTACATATCATTTGCATTGAACTAAACTACATATATAGAAGACTAATGCGGATGAATTCACTAGAAATTATAAAATCTGTTTTTGAGTCTATTACTTGTGAAATGATACTTAGGCTTTCTAGCACTGTCGTGCATTTAGAAAGGAGTTAAACGTCATTGATCCATAATATATTCCTAATTAAGGATGGCAACTGTATTTATAGCTATAGAACTGGAACTAAAAAGAGTTTAGACTCAAATCTAGTGAATGGGCTATTAGAAGCCATATTCGGCATGGGGGAAGTGTTCTTCCAAAAGAGAATTAATAAGATCATGTTCCAAGAAATTCGTACAATATTTCGAGCCTTAAGTAAGAAACTAATTCTCGGAGTTATTGAGGATATAGATACAGATAATGAAGTTGTTGAGGTGTTACTTAAGAAACTCTCAGAAGCTCTTCGTCAAGTCATTTTAATTCTTGAATATGATGGAATTAATCATTTGACAATGACACAAATGCCCTCCCTAAAAGATGAACTGGAATATACCCTTCGGAGAACCCTTCTTAAAATTCCCTGTCCATTTTTGAAAAAAAGATGGTTTAGAAAAAGATGTACCTTTGTTGATAAACCTCTTAAACGTTCATGTATCTTTTGTAATTTATACGAAATCAAGAATTGTCCATACTTGCAAAATGACCAGTTATGGCAATTTTATAGAACTCCTTTTCAATTTAATAATGGTGTTCAGTTAGAAGAATCGGTGAAACAATTAGGAAGATGGAAAAAAACCGAAAAATTCAGCCTCCATATTCTCGAAACAAATAATGGAACCAATGCTATGGATCTTAGATCGAAACTAAAAGCATATGAAATTTTTGTCTCTCCTAGAAAAGCGCTCGAAATAATGTCTAAGTTAGAGGAAAAAGGGTTGTTATTGCGAGATTCGCCACCTATTCACGAATATCACTAGTATTTTTTATTTAGTAACTAAGTCTTCTTAACTGATTCTCCAGCTAAATAGTCAATGTTTTAAGCCATTCTAACTGTTGATTCAGTTTTGTTCGTGTTTGAGTTTCTTTCTCATCGAATTCCAATTAAAAGAGTCTCAAAATGATTTCATAGTTCTTTGAGATCTGAGAGTTCGTATGCGCTACCTTCGATGCAGTAGTACTTCCAGCGGAGATTCATCATCTTTGTGAGGGGGCATTGGTCACAAAGACAACCCTTTTGCTCTTGTATCCTGTCACTTTTGCCGATGGTACAAAAGACGAGTTGGTATTCTTCAGTCTCCGCGTAACTGGGACATTTCCCGCACATACACATATAGGCTACTTGCTCGGCGTTCTGTTTCGCTAACTCAGGTGTCCATGTTCCTTTTGTAAGTGCTTTATATTTTTCTTCAAAGGTAGTTGCTTTATAGTACTCTTCGTCTGCCATTTTATACACCAAAATCTAAAGTGATTCTTAAACTCTATCCATTTTTAAGTATATCAGATTTTGATAAAAAGGAATCATAGTTTTTCTTGAGTCTTTTCTCATTTTAACTTCCCACAGTTTTTTAAGCATTAAGATAAACTTCAATAGAGAAATCAATTCATTATTGACTGATCATTAGAATTTGATTGTTTTAATGACCTGATATCTCCTTATATCAAAACCTGAATCCGTTTCTTATATTTTTTTTGCATTAAAAATAGCTGAATATAGAAAAAATGGTTAGGCCAAAAAGCTGTCATTTTAGTCAAATTAATATGTACCTTGGTGTAAAACATAACGATATATTTGATAAAATAAATTCAAGGCGTCAACTTAGAATCAAATAGAAAAAGCTGGTGACACATTTGATTATAAAGAAGATAGAGGAGAATTTGGGAAAGAAGGATGGGACACATAGATTAGTTGGCTTATGGGATTCAATTCTCCTAGAAGGTCAGGGGACAATACCACATTACCATGAAAATATGGAAGAGATCTATTATATTATCTCTGGGCAGGCACTTATGACCATCAATGGAGATACTGAGTTAGTCGATGAGGAAGATATAATCTACATAGCGCCCAGAAAGAATCATAGTATTCGACAAACAGGCGACCTACCACTACGCTATATCACAGTCTCGATTGATATCAGAAAAAATCCGCGTATACCATCACAAAGTCACTATATTTAACTTCTTTTAATTAAGACTGCCTAAAACTGCCTACCTTTTAATTATTTTGATTTTTGCGATTTATGAATCCTATTGAAAATCTTTTTAAGTGTGAGATTAGAGTAGAAAAGATATATCATTTTAACCTGCAATTTTATATGACGCATCTCCGCGACTATTGTAGGATGAAATCCAAGCATTTGGAGGATAGAATTTATGAAATTTGCAGATTGGGCGTATAAAATTCCAGAATCTGAAATTCGTCGTCTCCTGAGGTTCAATGTAAAATATTATTACGCAGGAGGCAAGCCAGGTGTACTTCCTACTGAAATTATAGCTAAAATTCTTAAGAAAATTGGAGAAGATCAGCTTAAAAATATTGAGGATGGTCGAGAACAGGAAGTTGCCGATATTTATAATTATGGAGTCACTGCTGGAACGGATTTTTTTAGAAAAACCCTTGCTGAAAGACTTCGTAGAGAAGGAATTGAAACTAATTGGGAACAGTTAATGATCACGACAGGATCTCAGCAAGCAATTTATTTAGTTCTTGATACATTAATTGATCCCGGGGATGTCATAATTACGACTCGTCCAGCATACTTAGGCTTCCTCGGGCCAGCTGGAAAACTTGGCGCGAATATTATTACTGTACCCACTGATTTGGATGGCATTGTCCCCGAATATGTTGAGAATGCTATCGAATTATCAGAGAAAGAATTCGGGAAAAAACCTAAAATGATTTATTTAGTTCCAGATGGTGACAATCCAAAAGGCACTAATCTCCCAGCAAAAAGAAGACAGGCACTTTTTGACGTCGCAGAAGCACAAGATGTCTTGATTATCGAGGATAGCCCATATAGAAACATTCATTTCAAAGGAGAAAAAGTTTTTCCCATTAAGTCATTAGATAAAGAGAATCAAAGAGTTGTTTATCTAGGAAGCACAACTAAGGAAGCTATGGCCGCACGGGTTGGTTATGCACTCGCACCAGAAGAATTAAGAGAAAATATGATAAAAGGTAAGGGATTTTTAGATCTGTGCACACCGCTGATCATGCAAAGGATTTTGGACGAATATTACCGCAATTATATTGATGATATGCTCCCGAAGATTAACTCAACTTATGAAGCTCGAGCAAAAGCAATGATTGAAGCAATGGATGCTACATTCCCTGCAGGAGAACGTACAGATCCAAAGGGCGGCTTTTTCATATGGTGGGAATCTGAGAATAAGAACTTTAATGCAAAAGAGTTCCTTGAACGGGTAGCTATGCCTAATGAAGTACTATTCGTACCTGGAGAAGCCTTCTATCCACTTGGAGGTATGGCTTATTTGCCAGACAGCAACTCGCTACAACCAACTGTTGCAGAAACGCATGAATTGAGATTAAGCTATTCTTTCAAAGATGAAGAGAATATTCGTGAAGGTATTCCACTCCTTGGAAAATTGCTAACTGAGGAACTCGGGTAAACATCCTCTCTTTTTAATTCTTTTTTCATACATTTTAGTTAGTTACATTAACGATCATCTCGCACTCAAGCAGAAGTGACTACTCATTTTTAGAATAATCGCTCTTGTCTTGATTTACAGTGACATCCTTCACTAAAGCTTTACTTTGTCTAAGAATGTCTGCAGTATTTAGCTTGACCATTTTTTTGCGAGTACCTCCACCCGCCCAAATGAACTCATTTTCTAAGACTAAGGGATCGATCACAGTCTTTAAAGGATTTCTATGCCCAATTGGCGGGATGCCTCCTGTGGGATACCCTGTGATCTGTTCAGCTATTTTTGGACTTGATGTTTTTGCTTTTTTTAAATTAAGAGCGCGCTGAAGTTTCTTGCGAGAAACATGCTGATCTCCTCGAACAATTGCAAGAAGGGGCAATTTATTTTCAGCAATAAAAACTATCGATTTAACAATCTTTTCTAGCGGAACATTAAGCGATTTAGCAGCGGCTTCTGCAGTATGTGTCTCTTTTTTTTCGAAGAATTCGAATTCAACTCCTGAACGTATTAGATACGCTTTTAAATTCATTTTCGATCCCTAAAGCAATATTCATTAATTTAAATTTGTTTTCGATTAGTTTATACTTCAAAATCTCTTTATTTATAACTTTTAAAGAAATTGTGGGTTGCGAATTGTCATAACTACTAATCAAAACTATGTTAAAAGGCACGATCACTATAGAAATCTTTATTTTCTTAACTAGAACTAATTGAGAACTAATTTTCTAGGTTATATTTAATTAACAATAGCCTTGAAATCATTATCCAAAGATGAATTTCGAAGAAGGTCTCATATTGAAAACTGATGGCCATGAAACACTGATTAACTTTATTAGGCGCACGCTACTGAAAAAAGAGCATGTCATCCTCGTAACTATTTTGGCTGTAAATTTTGCATTGAGACTTTATGGCGTCATTGTTAATGTAGACCATTTTTTTCGTGAAGCTACTTTCGGCATGGCTGCATGGAGGATAGTTGACGGTGATCTTCCTTACCG
>NZ_JAHPYX010000072.1:0-17159 GCF_019058535.1 Candidatus Borrarchaeum sp. | reverse complement strand
AAGGGAGTAGGTTCTCTTCGCCAAGGTTATCAGTCAGTACTATACGATGATCACTGAGAGTTTCCTCTCTGTTTAAACCACCGTTTACAGAGCAAGGGACTAGAGAAGCATCCCTTGGTGCGTTTTTTAACTCTCCTGATAACGTAGATACCGTCATGTTGTTTCCACCATGACCTCTCTTAGGCTAATCAACCAATTACTCTTATTCCTCACGGAACAAGCCCCTTAACTTGTTAAGGGGTGATTGACTTCTTCTAGCATTTCCATCTTAGTGAACTACCTCACGCTAAAGCGTTGAGGCATCCTGCTTCGACGCCCGAACTTGCTATGACCTAGGGGATACTATTGAGGTATTCCACGGCCTCAGTAGAGGATTTAGTCTCCACAGGCTTAACATCCCTACGTCCCGTAGGTACTGCTTTTATTTAATGCAATCGGAGTATGCACCATGTCTACAAGTATGTGTATTATCCCTCCAATTACTGTTACTATTTTCTTCATACCTTCTATATAACTATTAGGGAGACCCTTCGATGCAAGTGATGAACGTTCACACTCACTCAATTCATCACCACATTGAAGCTTTGGTGCTTGCTTGCGCAGTTACTAGTACACACACTCCTAGCTTAAGTGCAGTATTAGTCAAAAAGCGGTTTTTAGAACATTTAACGTATTTTCTTCTTGGTATTGAGAACCCGCCCACGGGTTGAGATATAAACGCTTCCTTCATATATAAGATTAGCTGTAGATTTTCCGAAAGCTGATGGGGTTTTATAAGTAATAATGTAGTATTTAACTAAGCAGACTTCAAGAACTTCAGAGGATATTTTATATCAAGAATATGAGATGTTACGTGAGTTGAAATCTGGTTATTGGGGGAGTGTATCCAAAAATGCTTGATGTTGTAAAGGCAAATTATTATTTTTGGACCGGAAAGTATCATTTTTCACAAGAGAATTATAAAAAAGCCAAAGAACACTTCGAAATAGCTGTAAAGCTTGCCCCCAAATTTGCTGATGGTTTGAATGCCCTAAGCGCCACATATAGAATGATCGGTAATTATAAGAAAGCTGTTGAATGCGCTCAAGAAGTCGTAAATCTTTATCCTAAAAATATTGAGGGATGGCGTAATTTGGGAATGGCATACAAAGAATTGGGCAAGTATAAATGGGCAATTGAAAGTTTTGACAAAGTTCTGGAATTAAAATCAGAAGATGCGCATACTTGGGTCAACTTAGGCTGGTGTAAGATGGCTATGGAGGAATATAAAGAGGCAATTGAGTGTTTTCACGCAGCATTGAAAATCAATAACAGATCTGAGAATGCTATGAATTACATGGGAGAGGCATACCAAAATCTAGGAGATTTAAGCAGAGCAATCTATTACTATGAAAAAGCTTTAGAAATAAATCCCGATCATAAGGGTGCAAAAGAAAATCTAGAACATGCACTCCATGAACTGGATCAAAAAAGAAAAGAAGTCACAAAACCTAATGAAATTCCTTCTGATTCATTTCCTGATGTCATTCCAGATACAGAAGTAATTGTTTCAGAAGATGACACTGAGGTATTTTCAAAGATTTTAATTTGTGAGAAAACAGAGAATGAAGTTGTTGTGAAACGGGGTTTTGTTCCATGGGGAGATACTATCAAGTTTGGTTTTCGGGTAGAGAATCATACTCGATATGTTATACATGACGTGGATATTAAACTGGATTACCCGAAAGATATTCTTGATCTTAAACGTGCAGAAGGATCACAAACCGAAGGTCGTCTTGTCTATCTTCAAAAAATTCGCCCAGGAGAAGCTCGTACAGCTATTTATTATTTAAGACCTAGAATCTGTACAGTCAGCAAGATTGGAGCAGTTCTATTCTACCGGGATTATCAGGATAATAGAATCATTAAAGAAGTTCCTGGGAAGTTTATTGAAGCGTGTCAGTTTGTAAAGCCGAAATTCGTGTCTCAAGATGTCTTTAAGCAAGAAAGTACAAGAGATTCGTTAAAAAAGAATTCTATTGTTCTAGAAAATGTTGAAGATTTTGATGTTCTCATTCAAGAAATTCAAAGGATCTGCGGCTTATCTTTAGTAAACGTAAATGAGGATAACGCACAGTTTTCTGGTGAAAGTTTAAAACATGAATTTTTCGGTCTCCTACTCAAGAAGGTAGGAAATGATGCAGAACTAACAGCTTTGTCACCAGCAGAAAAATTAATTGTCGGATTTCTTAATGAAATTGCTAAAAAACTGCATACAACAATTTCAAGAATTGAAGAGCATGATATGGCTATTAGGGAAAAACTTGGTGAGATTGCGAAAACAATTCCTCTTCCATCACGCGTAGAAGTGATATCAGGAAAGTTGAGGGACACGCTTCGGCTAATTTTTACGTGTAGCTGCAACGGAGAACATATAGGTGAAATTCGCGATAAAGAATGGCGAAAATGGGTAAAACTGTTAGCATATGGAATTAAACTTGGAGCGAAAATTGTAGTAGGAGACTATGGACATGCAACTACAGATTTACAGCAAGCATTAGATCTCTATAAGCAAAAGGAAACGATTCCAGATCAAACTTTTTTTCTTACACAAAAGGAGAAAGATAAATTACTGGAAAAACTTAGAGCATCGAAAATTTTTGAAGAAATTCACTATTGCCCAGAATGCATGGGCTGGGTTTGCTTGCAATGTTGGGATATGGACAATAACTTATGTAAAATGCACAGTAAAGCCCCTAAAATGTGATCCATCAAACTCGATCAGCTCTCCCTCCACAAAATTTATTATTCACCGGGAAGGGGATTTTCTTAGCATAAGAATGAGTGAAGCTAAAATGCTAAACAATATTCATCTTGAGAAAGGAAAAACCTATTATGATCAAGGAGAATATAAAGAATCCATTAAAGAATACAAAAAAGCCTTGGAAGAATCAGAAGATATCTATATTGCATGGATATTTTTGGGAAAGGCACATGGAAAGCTAGGTGAACATCAGCAGTCTATTGATTGCTATCAAAAAGCAATGGACATCGATGCTACAAAAGCAGATGCTTGGGTGCTCATGGGTGGTTCATACTACTATTTAGGCAAATATAAAGAAGCCATTGACTGCTATCATCACGCGGCTGAAATCAAGCCTGATAATGCAGATACATGGCTTCTTATGGGTGTAGTTTACAGCACTTTAGACAAGCATGAAAAAACCATTGATTGCTATCAAAAAGCACTTGATATAAACCCAAATGATCCTGATGCTTGGTATGGCATGGGTTTGGTGTATGAAGAATTATTTATGCATACCAAAGCCATCGAATGCTTTCAAAATTCATTGGAAATAACACCTGTGTTTTCAGATCCTTGGTACAAAATGGGAATCGCTTATAGTAAATTAGGTGAGCATCAGAATGCGGTTAATTGTTATCATCAAGTTTTAAAAATCAATCCTGAAGATACAATTACCTGGTATGATATGGGTATAGCGTACGGGGAGTTAGGTGAATATAACAAAGCAATTGAATGGTATGAAAAATTCTTGGAAGTGAAGTCGGGAAATTCAGACCTCTGGTACAATTTAGGAGACGCTTACTACCATTTAGGCGAATATAATAAAGCTGTTGACTTTTATCAGAAAGTGCTAAAAATCAATCCTGAATCTGCAAAAGCATGGTATAATGTAGGAGAAGCTTATGGAAAATTAGGTGATCGTGATAAGGCAATAGAATATTGCCAGAAAGCCGTGGAACTCAATCCGAGGAATACAGATCCATGGAATCTTTTAGGACAACTTTATTATAATTTAGGTGAGTACGAAAAGGCAGTAAAATACTATCAACAAGCGTTGAATATTGAACCTGAGAATGCAAAATCATGGGAACTTTTAGGAATTGCCTGTGAGGCTTTGAATGAATTCAAAAAGGCGATCAAATATTATGGAAAGGCGCTAGAACTAGATCCAGAATTGGTCTTGGCTAAAAGGAATTTAGAAATATTAGAAAGCATCCAGTGAAACTTCATAGTTAGATGGGTTTTTTATTTAGCACAAGACTAAACAAAATATCTCAATGTTATTCGAAAAATGATTACTCAATAGATTGATAGAGGGATGCAGATAAGCCCTAAAAATATGATTGACAAAGGAAATAAACACTATAAAGAAGGAAAATATAAAAAAGCTATAAAAGAATACGAAAAAGCATTAAAGGTTAACGAAAATAACAAACAGTCTATTATTTTAGCGCTTATGGGAAAAGCATATGGGAAACTGGATGATTATAAGAAAGCGATTGAATGTTATCAAAAAGCCTTAGAAATAGATTATGAATTTGTAGATGCTTGGATACTCATGGGTGGTGCCTATTACTATTTAGGTGAATATGAAAATGCAGTAGGAGCATACCATAGAGCTTTGGATGTAAATCCTAACAATTCAGATGCCTGGCTAATGATGGGAGTGGCTTATGGGAGGTTAAATGATTATAAAAACATACTTCATTCCTATGAAAAAGCACTGGAAATCGATCCAGAGAAAGCTGATGCGTGGTATAGTTTAGGTGTAGTATATAGTGAGGTGGGAGATCACAATAAGGCATTTGAATGTTTTAAGAAAGCAATAGATCTTAAATCAGATCATGTTGATGCATGGTATAAAATGGGGGTCTCATATGGAAGGCTAGGTGAACACAGAAATGCTATTAACAGTTATCAAGTAGCGTTAAAATTTGATCCTCAAGATGCTGATGCATGGTATAGTATGGGAGTAGCCCATGGTGAGATAGGTGAGCATACAAGATCTATTGAATGTCTTGAAAAAGTGCTTGAAATCAATCCTGATTATTTAGATGCATGGAATCTTATTGGTCTGGCCTATGATCATTTAGGAGAGCACAAAAAAGCAATTAAATGTTTTCAAAAAGCTATTAAAATCAATCCGAAATTCGCCAAAGCTTGGTATAATATGGGTGTTGTTTATGGAAAACTAGGAGATCATAGTAAAACTATTGTAAACTGTGAAAAGGCACTAAGAATCGACATAATGTATGTAGATGCATGGAATCTAATGGGAACTGCTTTTTACTATTTAGGAAAGTATCATAATGCTATTAAACAATTTGAAAAAGTAGTAGAGATCGATGCAAATAATGCAAAAGCGTGGGGGCTTATGGGACTTGCTTACAGAGCGTTAAATCGACACAAAAATGCGTTAAAGTGTTATAAAAAAGCATTAGAAATTGATCCTAATTTGCTTTTTGTTAAAAGGAATTTAGAAGACTTAAAACAATTCCTTAATCTCAAATAATAAATACCCACAATTCTGATTTTTGTAGGAAAGGATCGGGGCTTCCTTGAGGCGTAGCAGTGAAAAACTACATTTTATACATATGAAATCATTAAGATATATTTTTGAATTTTAATGAGGGTCGCATTTTCAAAAATAGAAAATAAAACAAGATGTATTCAGGTGTGTATGGATTGTATAATGTCATAGTTATTGGTTCGGGGATTGGTGGGTTAACATGTGCGGCAAAGTTAGCTAAGAATGGTAAGAAGGTATTGTTGTTAGAAAAAATGCGCGTTATCGGTGGAACTAGCCACATTTTCAAGAGAGGCGAGTTTTATTTCCCAATGGGCCCCTTATCATTTAGTTATCCTGATTTGCTAATTGAAATATTAACGGAACTTGGAATTGAGGAGAAGATTGAATTCCGTAAGAATAACTTTCAACTGATAACGCCCCTTTTTGATATTGTGTATTCCCAGCCAATTCAAGAATTAAGAATAAGTCTGAAAAAAATTTTCACCGAGGAGCAAGATGGGATTGATAAATTTCTTGATGAACTAGAAAAAATCATGAAAGCTACCGTTAACGTTCACCAATGGCACCCAGATTATTTAATCGGAAAAAAGAGAGACAACGCACGTAAGAACTTACTCTTAAAATATAAGCATGAGTTTGAACTTATAGAAAAATATTCCAAAATTTCAGCTAAACAAATACTCGAAAAATATATTTCTAATGAGATATTACAGAATTTTCTGGGATCTCAAGGCACATATAGACCCAATATGTCTATGTTACTACTTGCAATTATGTGGTGCTTAATTTCAGAAAAAGGGATATGGTATCCCTCATGCGGAATGCACGGAATTAACCGATCAATCTATGATACATTTCTAAATTATAATGGGGAAGTTAAAGTAGCTTCGCCCGTCAAAGAAATTTTAATCGATAGAAATAACCGTGTAACTGGTGTAAAGACCATAAAAAACGAAATCTTTGAATCTAAATGGGTAATATCAAATGCTGATTATAAGAGGACTTTTTTAGAGTTAGTAGACCCCAAGAAAATTCCGGAAGAATATTTGAATGTGATTAAGGATGCAGCCTTTTTCGATTCAGAATTCTGTGTCTATTTAGGTGTTGATTCAAAGAAAGTTGATTTAAGCAAAATCAAAGCCCAACGTGTTTATTTTCGTAAAGAAATAAAACCACCTGAGAAATTTGACTTAGAAGACTTTGATAATCGAGAAATTGAGATAAGTTTTTGGTCAGAAAATGCACGCGATTCTGCACCCCTTGAAAAATTAACCTTAGTTCTTCGTTCAGGTTTTCCTTATGAACCCTTTGCTCATTGGAAATTAGGCGAAATGAAACGTAAAGAGGGATATATTTCTTATAAGAAACAATTAGCTGAGAAGCTAATAAAAACCGCTGAGAATATTATACCAGGCTTATCTTCTGCAATTGAAGTTATGGATAGCGGAACTCCGCTAACTTATGAAGACTTTAGTCAGCGATTTCAGGGTTCTATAGCAGGCTGGTCATGGAATGTAAATGAATCTAAAAAACTTCCAGGCAAATTATTGATAGAAACTCCAATTGAAAATTTATTAATGGTAGGTATGTATGCTGCCTCCGAACTGTTCTTAGGTGGTTATCCCACAGCAATGTACACTGGTAACTTGGCTGCTGATTTAGTTATTGAAAGATCACCCTAATAATGGTGGAAGATTTTAATGCAATTTGAAGAAGTTTTAGATAGACTTAAGACTTTAGCTAATCCAGAAGCAGTAGACAAGATGAAAAGGTTTGGAATTACTGCTAACAATACATACGGTGTATCAATACCCGATTTGAGAATTTTATCAAAAGAAATTGGTAAAAATCATCCTTTAGCATTAAAACTATGGTCGTCTGGTATCCACGATGCTAGATTACTTGCCAGCCTGATTGATGACCCTAAGAAAGTAACTGAACAACAAATGGAAAGTTGGGCGCAAGATTTTAATTCTTGGGATATTTGCGACCAATGTGCCAATAATCTTTTTAGAAAAACTCAATTCGCCTATCAAAAGGTAGCTGAATGGAGTAGCAGAAAAGAGGAGTTTATTAAAAGGACTGGTTTCGCTATATTAGCGTCTCTAGCGGTTCACGATAAAAAGAAAGAAGATAAAGAATTTATCAAATTTCTTGAGATTATCAAAAGAGAAGCAACTGATGAAAGAAACTTTGTTAAGAAGGCAATTAATTGGGCATTAAGACAAATTGGAAAAAGAAATCTTATTCTTAATAGGAAGGCTATTGAAACAGCTACAGAAATAAAAACAATTAACTCTAAAAGTGCCAAATGGATTGCTTCTGATGCAATTAGGGAGCTAACAAGTGAAAAGATTCAAAAAAGATTAACAAGAAGTTTTAAGACAAAATAATATTAATCCTTTTCACTAGAATTTTGTGATGTTATGAAACTGATTATTCCAGATCAATTTATTGAACGATATGGACAAATTGTTGATGATCAAGATGCTTTTTTCACAAGTTTACTCCAACATCTTCCTAAAACCTTTCGTGTCAATACTTTAAAGACAGACAAACAAGTTGTGAAAGAGAGGTTCGAAGAATATGGTATACATCTCAAACAAGTACCTTGGCATTCAGATGCCTTTATTTCGCAAAACAATTCTATTGGCAACACTTTGGAGAACTTCTTAGGTTATATCTACATTCAAGAGTTAACATCAATGTTGCCTCCTCTAATATTGCATGCAGAACTTCAAAATTCAGAATTTGTTTTAGATGGTTGTGCAGCTCCTGGATCAAAAACTACTCAACTTGCAGCAATGATGAAAAATAATGATATAATCATCGCTAATGATATTGACTATAACAGGATTCGTGCTTTAAAATTTAATATCGAAAAAACTGGCTCGTTGAATGTTGTCATCACGAATCGAGATCTACGGCTTTTTCCAGGAAAAAACTCTTTTGATGTTATTTTAGTTGATGTACCCTGTTCTTCAGAAGGAACTATTAGAAAAAACCCTACCATGCTATCAAAATGGTCTAATCAGAAAAAAAGGATCCCAGGCTATGCAAACCTTCAACAACAACTTATTGTCAAAGCATTTAATCTTTTAAAACCAGGAGGGTGCCTAGTCTATTCTACATGTACATTTGCTCCAGAAGAAAACGAAGGAGTCATCAACTGGCTACTAGAAAATCATCCTGCTTCAATAGAAAGGATCAATATCCCGAAAATGAAACTCTCACCTGGAATTCTTGAATACAATGGTAAGCAATTTAATTCAGAGATCAAGAAAACTGTGCGGATCTGGCCACATCATAACGATACAGATGGATTTTTCATTGCTAAGGTGAGAAAATGATTATCAAATGTTCCCCTCAGGATCAAGAAAAGATTCTTATTTATTTTGAAGAACGATTTGGGATCCAAAGACAATTATTTGAAGATTTTAGGTTTTATTCTGCTTCAAAAGGTAGAATCTATATTGGTCCGAAAAATCTTATTGAAAAGCCAAAACCAGTTACTGGCGGCATCCTTATCGCAAGAATTAGTCGTGACATCAAACCTACTACTATTTTTTTACAGTTCTTTGGAAAGAATGCTACCAAAAACAAGATCAGACTCAATAAAGAACATACAATCCGTTTTATACAAGGAGAAAATTTGGATCTTACTAAAAATGAAGTTCAAGATGCATTAAATGGTTATGTTTTGATCACCTACCTTGATTTCCCAGTCGGGTGTGGCTTATTGAAAGGACATCATATCAGAAATATGATTCCGAGACCAAAGCTTTTAGATTTGGAATTCTTATAAGTTTTCTTAATTGAATGCTAAATTATATATAATATCAAATTAACTGAAAGATAATGTCATTTCCAAATCTGAAAAACAAACATAAAGAAGCTGCACTGCTTACACCACAGAAATATTTGGACTACTTAAAGAAAAGAGGAAAGTATCCGGATTATAAACCACCTAAAGGAGTGATTCTTTTATTTCAGAAGGAATTGTTGGAGTATATAATAAAAAATCACGAAATAGTAAAAGTTCGTGGCTTCCATGGAGACTTCTATCTATTAAAAGAAACAGATAACAGGATAGGTGTCCTTGGAAACTTCGGCTGGGGGGCTCCTGTAGTGGTAATACTACTGGAACAACTCATTGCTTTTGGTGTCAAGGAATTTATTTCGGTTGGTATAGCAGGATCATTACAAAAAGATCTTAGAGTTGGCAATATCATTATTTGTGACAAAGCAATAAGGGACGAAGGCGTATCTCATCATTACATTAAATCATCAAAATATTCCTTTGCTTCAAAAACATTGACTAAAAAGATAGAAGAAGCATTAACTAGATTTAACTTAGAGTATTCGGTTGGGACCACATGGACTATCGATACTCCTTATAGAGAAACAATAACGGAAGTTAAGCAGTATCAAAAAGAAGGAGTTTTAACAGTTGATATGGAAGCCTCAGCAATTTTTTCAGTAGCAGAATACAGAGGTGTTGAGGCAGGATCTATTTTTACAATTAGCGATTATTTAGCAGAACTGGAATGGGAACTTAAATTCCATTTGACCAAAGATCATTTAGAAACTCTCTTTCAAGTTGCTAAAGAAGTCTTATTAGATTCTTAAAGAGAATTAGAACTCCTGATTCAAGAAGTTTTTAATTTTGTGGTTTTCTTGAGGGCAATTTATTTGCTTTTTTAATATTTGCTGGTTTTTTTAAATTAGGATTTCTTATATATGTTAGAAGAGTTGTATAGATTATGTCAGCGCTTGAATTATTGTCAGCATATCCCCAAATCGTCGAAATCATGAAGAAACAACGTATTAGTGATTTTAGAGAATTTCAAGAGCAAGCTATAGAAAAAGGTTTGTTGAAAGGAAAAAATCTATTAATCTCAGCCCCTACAGGTTCAGGTAAAACTCTTATTGGTGAGTTAGCGATTCTTAAACATCTTTTAGGTAATGAAAATCAAAAGGCACTTTTTCTTGTTCCACTAAAAGCTGTTGCTGATGAAAAATATGATGAATTTTGTAGGAAATATGAGGATTTTTTTGCCGTTAAAGTCTCAACAGGTGATTTCGAGACTATTCCAGAGGAATTAAGCGCTGCAAATTTAATTATAGCTACTTATGAACGATTTGATAGTTTATTGCGAACCAAACCGGATTGGTTACCGGACATAGCTGTAATTGTTATTGATGAAGTTCATATGATTGGTCAAAAAGAGAGAGGTTCAAGGTTAGAAAGTGTCATTATTCGTTTAAAGGAATATCTCCCGTATACACAGTTAATTTGCTTAAGCGCGACAGTAAAGAATTGGGAAGAGTTATCTGACTGGTTACAAGCATATCCAATAATTTCAAATGAAAGAACAGTACCGTTAACAATTAAAACCCTTGTATCTAAAAATAAAAATAAACTTAATTTGATACTTAAGCTTGTAGAAAAAACGATTTTAATAAACGGGCAAGTATTAATTTTTGCTATGACAAGGAGAGATGCTGAATTTTTAGCTGAACGTATAGCAAATCAACTAGAACGTATTTTGAAGCCAAAAGGTAATGAAATTGATGCAGATCTTGTATCAAATCTATCTATTAAATTAAAAACCATACTGCCAAAAGGTGTTGGATATCATCACGCAGGGCTTATTTCAAGTGATAGGAAAATTGTAGAGAGTTATTTTAGACAAGGTATTATTAAAGTAATTGTTTGTACAACAACTCTTTCTGCAGGTATCAATGTTCCGGCAAGGCTTGTTGTAATAAAGGATATAAGAATAGGTGATTCGGAAAAACCACTTAGAACACTCACATCAAATGAAATATTTCAGATATTAGGAAGAGCAGGGCGTCCAGGATTAGATGAAGAGGGAATAGGGATTATATTAGCAGAGGATAAGAAAGACAAAGAGTTTATTGAGGCATATATGTATACTCAAACTTCTGTGGGCGAGAAAATCGAAGACTATGAACCTATCCTTAGTCAATTTAACAATGTTTCCACTTTACGTGAGCAAGTACTCGTAAAGATATACGAGAAACGAAAATATGGATTAACTGAAGATGAACTAATATCATTCTTTAAACGAACATTTTGGGCATACTTAGAGCAAAAATCTAATAGCGATGCACTTCCAAAGTATGCAGGGAGAGGAATTGAAGAAATCTTATCTGATATTGAATCCACAGAATCGATTGATAAGGCAAAGTTACTGTTCTCCGATATTGAGTTGCTTAGTGCTTCAAAAAATAGATTACTTGGTAGAGTTGGAAATTACATAGTTTCTTTTGATGAAAATAAGGGCCATTATTGTAATTGTGGAATTAAGAATTCAAAAATGTGCCTTCATCGTATAGCGTTCTCATTATTCTGTGATGCTCACAAAGAACTAGAAGCCTACAAAAAGACTATTGTGAGAAATGCGCTTGAAAAAGATATCTTTACTTATTTAAACCAAGCAAATATGATAAAAATAAGAGATGGAAAATATTTTGTCACCGACTTTGGTAGGGCTGCAGTGCTGCATTATATTCGACCTGAAACAAGCCAAATCATACGTAACGTTCTTCTTAATACTTCAGTTTACACAACAGAAAACATTCTTTTGCTGGGAATGAAAATCCTAACAGAGGAGTTTTCTAGCAAATATTTAGCTACTGAGTTATTTGATTGCGTCTGGGATTGGATCAATGAAAGAGAATTAAATGAGGCCCTCAAAATCATTGAGCCTGGGGATTTTGAATCAATTAGATCTTCAATTAATTGGATTCTTAATGCTATCTTAGGAATAGGACGTAGCATGAGCAGTGATATTGAAAAGGCATTAGAAAAAATTGTGAAATCTTTAACTGAACGAATTCGGGTAGGTGTCAAAGAGGAGTTAATCGCCGTCTCACCATTTTTTGAGTACACTGAAAGAAAGAAACTAAGACGCTTATACGAACTTGGTATTAAAACCGTTGCAGATTTAATCAATAAAAAAGAGGTAATTTGAAATCTTTGCTACCTTGAAAAGGCACTAACCCTCAATATCAAATTCATCTTTTGTGTTACTGCAAAAGTAAATTATTGATGAATTTAGCTTCCCCTTGTCATAGGTGAACCACAGTTAGGACATTTCATCGAATAACAGGGTTGTCCTACTATATGTTGAGCTGTGTAGCCGCAACTAGGACATACACATTGTCCTCCAGGACCAAGACCATATCCACCGCCTCTTCCTCTGCCTCCTCCTGCTCCGCCACCTCGTCCTCTTCTACTCATAAGTTCTCATCTCCTTAGATACATCTCACTACTATTAACACTATTGTTTATACTTATTTAAACTTAATCGGCAGGAAGTCCCCTTCCGATAGGGTGAGGTAGTTTACAGAAGGAATAAAATGAATTCCCTCATCCTTAACGATGATCACTATTTGATTATAATTGGTTTGATCCCATTGAGTTTTATACTCACTGCCGAATTAATCGCATCTTCTACTGTTTCAAGTGGAATTTTTAACTCATCTATAATTCTTTTTACAGTCGGGTCATTAGTAACGCATTCCGCAGGGAAGGCTGTTTCATCAATTATATTTACTTCCTCAAATCCTGCAATCTGTATTAGATTAAGGTATTCGTCCTTCATAATCGCTCCGGAAACACAACTAACATAGGCTTCAACGGATTTCTTTATGAAATCTGGAAGTTCTTTCAATAATACAATATCAGAGACCATCAACCTTCCTCCAGGCTTTAATACCCTATATGCTTCTTCAAAAACTCTTTTTTTATTTGGTGAGAGGTTAATTACACAATTTGAAATAACGACATCTACTGAATTATCAGCTGCAGGAAGATTTTCGATCTCTCCAAGCCTAAATTCTATATTTTCGTAATCTCCTTTTCTTGCATTCATTCTGGCTTTGTCTATCATTTCTGGTGTCATATCTACGCCAATCACTTTACCATCTTTTCCTACTCTGTTTGCTGCAAGAAAACAGTCAAAGCCAGCACCTGAGCCAAGATCAAGTACGATTTCACCTTTTTGTAATGAAGCGAGAGCAACGGGATTGCCGCATCCGAGTCCTAGGTTTGCTCCTGCAGGAACTTCCTTGAGTTCTTCTTCAGTGTATCCCACCATTTTACTCATATCTTCTAATGTACTAGTGCCTCCTTCACAGCAAGAATCTACTGAAGGGCAACAGGAACTCTCTTCTTTAATTACCTTAGCATAACCCTCTCGTACCATCTTTTTTATTTCAACTTCTTTTTTTTCATCCTCTGGATCCATTTTTATCACATTTTTCTTACATTCTCATAATATGTCTTTTATCACTGGTCCAAGTAAATCCTTAATCATGTTTGGCATCTTTATCCTTGCTTCGAATTGTAGGCGCAGTACTACCTCCATGACAACAATCGCAAAGATATTCCTGCCAATCTAAGTTGTCCCAATCTATCTCTTTTAGTTTTTTCTCCTGTTCATAATTACCACCGCAAGGAGACCCCCCAACTTGTTAGGGGGTGATTGACTTAATCTCATTCTCTCTCTTATTTTTTCGTTCAAAAAATGTCCTCCTGAATATTCACAGAACCTTAAATTTCAATTGATAGCCTCTTGTATCAGAGAATGAAAAATAAAAACTTTGTTAAAGTGGCATCGGTGTTATTTCATTTCTTTTCTTGGTTTAATGTTTTCGTATCTCATTACTTTTTAAAGGTAAATCAGTTAAAGATAATTCAGCTTAAGGAGAATGAAGGGATGCTTATGGAACAAAATTGTGTGTTCTGCGAAATTATAAATGACAAAAAACCTGCGAGTATCGTGTATTCAGATGAAAAAGTACTCGCATTCATGGTAATCCGACCAATTAACCCTGGACATCTAGTAGTGATTCCAAAAACTCATGCTCCTGGCTTATCAGAATTAGACGAAGAAATGGGTGCACATATGTTTAAGGTCGCATTACGCATCGTAAAGGCAATTAAAAAATCAGGAATAGAATGCGAAGGAATTAACCTATTTCTATCCGACGGCAAGGCGGCGGCTCAAGAAATATTCCACATCCACCTACATGTAGTTCCTCGCTTTTTTGGAGACGG
Source organism: Candidatus Borrarchaeum sp. (assembly GCF_019058535.1). Lineage (NCBI taxonomy): Archaea > Promethearchaeati > Candidatus Borrarchaeota > Candidatus Borrarchaeia > Candidatus Borrarchaeales > Candidatus Borrarchaeaceae > Candidatus Borrarchaeum > Candidatus Borrarchaeum sp. The sequence goes on along the minus strand of NZ_JAHPYX010000072.1, from coordinate 2,753 downwards.
ATTCGAGGTGAAATATGGTCCAAATAACTTCTTAGAGCCACCAAGAGAAGAGCTGGATAAAATTTCTACTATGATAAGAAACTCATTAAAAGAATAGACTTGTTAGAGAAACTATTTGCTTTTAATTGATCTTCTTAAAATTAAAGACACAACCCTGAGTAAGCCAGTCATAGTGGATGATTTTATTACAATATTTTTTTTCGAAGATAAAGCCAGAATCTTGGATTTCTTTGATAACAGCATTTAAACGCATGTTTCTAAATTCCCACATTGGAAAATCTTCAGCTGTATGTTTGGGATAGATTGAAAGCAAAGCATTTGACTTTAAGACACGGTGAACTTCAGTGTATAATATTTTCCTTTCATATTTTTTTAAATAGTGCAAGACATCATAAATTAATGCTGCATCGATTGATTTGTCCTCTAAATCAAGTCTTAATTCTCCAGAGGTCCCAATTGGTCTAATACTCACTAAATTTAGAAAAATTGCTTTTTGCTCTAATTTGTTCAAATCATTGTGATCTTTATCGATGGCATAAACTCTGCCTCTGATCCCAACAATAATTGCCGCAGGGATACTGTAATGACCAACTCCCGAACCGAAATCTAAAACAGTCTGGCCTTTTCTAATGCCAATTTTCCTTAGAAACCTTACTCCCTTTTCTTGTTCCCACCTTTCCATTTCATCTCTCATTCTAGCGGTTCGACCTCGTTATAACTGCCCTTTCAACAATTCTATTTGCTCGATTGTCTTTTCTGCGACTACTTTTTCTTTGTTGAAATACTTACCAATTCTTATGAGGAATGCCCTTCTTTCTTCTATTTTATCATAATATTCTAACAGCTTTTTTGTCCACTCTACGTTGGCTTCCACGTCTTCAGGTATTTTTTCACTATCATGTCTTATTGCCTCTTCTGGACATATATCATGACATATTCCGCAACGAACACAAAGTTCTTTATCTATATGTGCTGTTTCGTTTTCCAAATAAATTGCATCAACGGGACATTCATCAATACAAGTTTCACAACCAACACAATCTTCTTGTTTTATCCATGGCATATTATATCCACCCAAAACACATTATTTGAATTATTTAATATGAACTACAATTTCATAAAAATTTAAAAGTCTTCGTGCTACAGCTTATTCGTTTACGATATCAAGCGCATAGGGATACATATGAAGAAGGATTTCATAACATCATGGCAAATAGAAAAGGATATTACTTCACAATTAAGAAATGAGTTTAATGAACATGGCCTAACACCACAGGCAGTCAGTCTTTTTCAAAAAATCATTTATAACTACTATCAAGAAAATGGACGTAAATTTCCGTGGAGAGAAACGAAGGATCCCTATTATATTCTGGTTTCAGAAATCATGCTTCAGCAAACTCAAACGAAAAGGGTTATCAAGAAATATGAACAATTTATCGAAGCGTTTCCAGATTTTGAATCACTGGCTAAGGCGTCTCTCCGTGAAGTACTTGAATTATGGCAGGGGCTGGGATATAATCGAAGGGCTAAGGCTTTAAAAGAAACAGCAAATATGGTAGTAACGGATTTTAAAGGTAAACTTCCTTCCTCTCCAGATATTTTGATAAAATTTCCAGGCATCGGTGAATATACGGCTTCTGCAGTTGCTACCTTTGCCTTCAATAAGCCTACGGTATTTATCGAAACAAATATACGAAGTGTATTTTTACACTTCTTCTTTAGTGATAGAGATGATGTTAAAGATGCCGAAATTTTTCCTTTGATAGAAAAAACTCTCGATGCTTCAAATCCTCGCATATGGTACTATATGGTGATGGATTATGGGGTTCTACTTAAAAAACGATATAAAAATCCCACAAGACGAAGTGCCCATTATAGAAAACAGAAATCTTTCAAAGGATCTAACAGAGAAATTCGAGGAATGATTTTAAAAGCACTTCTAAAAGAAAAAAGTCTCTCTGAATCAGAAATGATTAATAAACTTGGTGTAGAATCAGAAAAAATAAAAAGAAATCTCAAGCAGTTACAAAAAGAGGGTTTGGTAAAGAAAACCGAAGAAGAGTTTCAATTACCATAAGTTTTATTGTCTATATTGTTTTAGAGTTATTAATGAATTAGCCTGCACCTTCAAGATGTTCAACAATGTTTTCGTATTTCTCATGTATCATTTTTCTGTCGAATTCCCATGATTCCTGAAGCATGTCATCTTGTTCTTGTTTACTGAAATAGTCCATTACTGGTATGAAAAACCTCTTGTCTTCCTTTTCGATATGAGCAGGATAAAGTTCAATAAGATCACTTAAACGATCTATAACATCCTTTAAAGCATTTTTACTGCCCTGCATAAAGCTATCTTTAGCCTTAAGCAGATTGCCCACAGTTTTTCTTGCATAAACATGTTCTTCTACTAATTCATCCATAATTTTTTGATGTTCAGGCGAGAGTAGCTTTTTTTTAAGTTCTCGAAAAAGAATATCTTCTTCTTTACCATGGTGTGTTCTGTCTGCATATGTCCTAAAAAAATCAACTGCAGTTTCAATTAAAACAGGATTCACTTCGTTTGTATTGTTAATTCTACGGAGTTCTTCTTTAAGTACAGGAACTATACGTTCGATAAGTCTGTGTTCAATCATTAAAGGACCGATTGGCATCATAAACAAATCTCCTCCTATTTTAGATAATGATAAACGAGCCCAATTATCTTTTAAATTTGTTATATAGGCAAATCGGTTACAAATTCTTGAAGTTACGTT
>NZ_JAHPYX010000071.1:0-3861 GCF_019058535.1 Candidatus Borrarchaeum sp. | reverse complement strand
TAACGGAGGTGATCAGTTGAGGAAAATAGTTCAAACAATGTTATTAGTAATGTTACTTGCCACAGGCTTTTATTTAATTCCTCCTGTAAGTGCGTCCACAAGTGAAATAGGATTCAATTATACGTGGGAGGAAGAAACTGGCACTGAAATACACTTTAACTTTGTGTTTGATGTAACAACGACAAGCCCATCACTGCTGTTTGGTGGGACTGAACGCTTCCACATTGACCTTCAACCATCTCGTACAGAACTTAGTCTTGAGTTGGTAATGAATGGATACGGATTCTGGGACGTAACCTTTGAGAGCGAAGCACCAATAGGAGAAGAGACATTTAGAATTGAAACACCAAGTTTGAGAGATCAATACGGAATAGAAGCGTTTTTGATTGGTGTTGATGGTACTCCTTATGTAAGTTATTCAGATGATGGGAGGCTTAGTGCAAGTGGAACATTAAGTTGGAATGATGCTGGTAGCAAATCATTCAGTGTAACCGCTCCATCAGGTATTGGTGATGGAGATATAAGAGCAACATGGCAATATGAATGGAAGGTTCGCTTTGGTTTGGATCTTGTAGGAATTGGAGACCTTTTCAACGAGTGGAATGAAATGGGTGATTTAAAAAGTCCACGAATGCAAAACTATCATCTATATTACGGATTTGGCTGGCTTGTTGTTGTTCTTGTAATTATTGTGGCTATTCCAGTAGCACTGGTTATTAGAAGAAAGAGAAAACTCAAGCCAGAACTTGAAGCAGAACCAGAACCTTCAGAAATGTATTGCAGGTCTTGTGGAAAGCCTATTTCAACGACAAGTGAATATTGTAACTTCTGTGGGACAAAGGTTGAATAAAAGGAGCAGAATTATGAACTGCTGAAGTTTAAGCCGACTCTTAGGCTCTAAAAATAGAAAAAGGACGGAAAATGAGAATCCTAATAGTGGACTCCCTAGAAGTTATGAGGGATTAGGATTTAAAAATGAATCAAAGCTCTATGGCTCGTTAGATGGATCCCGGCCTGTATGTAAGTTTCACTTTCGTGTTAATACTTATTTCTGTCATTTTGTATACTTCAACACGCATCTAAGTTGATATTACTCTTTTATCATTCATTTCTTTTCAAATGAAGTTATCTAGTTTTTTAAATTAAATTAGATAAAAAATAAATTCTATATTGGCAAGCACAAAACTGATTCTCTATCCAAGCATGTACAAGCCTGCAAATGGTCGATGAGATACTGGTTTCACCACAATGAATTCCCCGTCTAATAGTTTTTCCAATGGTATACCAAACAAAGTTGAAAACTTCTGTAGAGTAGATTCTACTTTTTTCATATCTTGTTCTTTTGCCACATGCATTTTTGTTCCAACACCGAGTTGGTCTTCAGTTACTTTTCCTCGAATGAAGATTTTTCCGCCATGCATTCCCGTACCTACCCATTCACCCACTGGTGATCCATTTTTGCGGTTCATTCCTAGGACTATAATTGTCCCACCTGCCATATATTCGCCACAGAAATCGCCAACGGATCCTCCTATGATGATTACTGGTTTCTTGTTGTGATATTCTTTCATATGGATGCCTATTCTATATCCTCCATTACCTTGAGCTAATATTTCTCCTCCACGCATTCCATAGCCCGCAATGTCTCCAATATTGCCATGAATGATGATTTCGCCAGCATCCATAGTATTTCCTACGCCGTCTTGAGTGTTCCCAAAGATTTCTATCGTTGGACCTCGCATAAAGGCGGCAAGATCCTGTCCTGGAGTCCCAAAGACATCTATTTTTAATTTAACGTCCTTTAATCCCGTACCGATATATCTCTGGCCGTTTACGTTTTCAAGTTTAAGATAGTCAACTTTATCGATCGTGGCAGCATGATATACTAATTCATTTAATTCTCGAAATGTTAATGACTCCGCATCAATAACACTTTCTTCTTTCTCCATATTATTACGCTCCAGCTGGTTTTACTCCGAGTACATCGAGGGTAGGCTGTGTCAATTCAATCGCTCTTAAACGATCTCGATTGCTCCTTAGACTTTCGATGGAATTTAATCCGAGTGCTCCTAGTATCTCCTTTAGTTCATCATTCCATGCTCTAATTAGATTTGCAACTCTTTGCGCCGCTTCTTGAACTTTTAACCTCCTAGTCAAATCAGGACGTGTAGTTGCAATACCCCATGGACATATCCCTCTATAGCACTGTTGACATACACGGCAACCCATAGCTATTAACACAGGAGTTCCAATTTGTATTGCATCCGCACCCAGCGCAATTGCCTTGGCAACTTCAGCAGCAGATCTAATTGAACCCATTGCGATGATTGAACCCCAATGCCTTATGCCTTCATCCCTCAATCTCTGATCTACTGAAGCAATGGCAGCCTCGATTGGTATACCCAAGTGGTCCCGTATCGCCGTAGGTGCTGCTCCTGTGCCTCCGGTTAATCCATCAAGAAGTATCCCGTCTGCTCCTGCACGCAAGATACCGCTTGAAATCGCTGCGGAATTATGAACCGCGGCAATTTTTACAAAGACAGGTTTCTTGTAGCGCGTAGCTTCCTTTAACGCATAAATGAGCTGTGATAAATCCTCTATTGAGTAAATGTCGTGATGTGGTGCAGGGCTGAGGGCGTCAGAACCTTTTGGAATCATTCTCGTTTGAGATATCGCCTGGCTAACCTTTTCGCCTGGCAAATGGCCACCTATACCGGGCTTTGCACCTTGGCCAATTTTTATCGTCATTGATGCTGCGACATCTAGGTAATCTGCATGAACACCAAATCGTCCACTTGCCACTTCAACATCAATATAATCGCCGTATTCGTATAACTCGACGGGAAGCCCTCCTTCTCCTGAGCCAAATATAGTGCCTACCTCCTTCGCTGCCATCGCCAGTGCTTTAAATGCGTTGAAAGAAAGTGCACCATAACTCATATGACTGATCATAATCGGTGTTTCAAGTTCCAGTTGAGGTGAAACGCTCGTCTTTAATTCTACATTATTGTTAATGTCATTAAATTCGAGTTTTTCAGGTTTTTTGCCAAGAAATGTTTTAATTTCAATGGGCTCCCGCAAAGGGTCGATTGATGGGTTAGTTACTTGGCAAGCATCTATTACTAAACGATCAAACAGTCGAGGGTAGGGAAGGGGTGTGCCAACTCCCGCAATTAACGCAGAACCCGTATTGGCCTGCATCCATATGGCACGCTTAGTATCATCATTATATACGTAATGATAAGGAAGAGTTCCTGGATGCTTTTCAATGGTTATAGCCTGTTGTGGACACATAATGGCGCATCTTTGGCACGCAACACAATTCTCATCTATCGGTTTAGGTCTATCTGTATATGTCATGGCATCAAACGTGCAGTTAATCATGCATCGTTTGCAATGTTTGCACTTTTCATAATCTACAGTTATTTTATACTCTGGTAATACACCCGCCATCACTATCACGTCTTTTGAGTAATTGACATTTCAATGCCTCTATGTCGTTCAATGGCTTCTTCTTCTAGTTTGGCAATTATTGGATGCCCCGCTTTTGGCGCCCATACGTCTTCTGGGTTCTTTTCTATAGAACGTATCGCCTGTTCTTCACTTGACATGTAAACTTTGTCTTCTTTTACTCCAACAATGAGCGGACGAAGTTTTATTCTATCATTCAGGCCTAATAGGGTCGTATTGTTCGCTACCAATATGCTAAAAGGCCCATTAAGTAATGCAGAAGCGTAAGTAATGCGAATTGATTTTAAAATTAGCTTCTTTTGTAATGAAGGTTCCCGTTCTATCTGTGACCAGAATCTAGGAGCAAGTGCTTCACAAGCTAACGCAAGAGGCAGCTTATGGCGTCTAACT
>NZ_JAHPYX010000070.1:0-5318 GCF_019058535.1 Candidatus Borrarchaeum sp. | reverse complement strand
GTACAATATCTATACAATGGCTGTGTGCAATATGACGAGCCCGGAGTATTTGTTAGTTTAGAAGAAGACAATCAGAAGATTGCGCGTGTGATGAGATTATTTGGATGGGATCTTGAGGTTCTACAGAACGACAAGAAACTTGTAATGATAAATGCTGTTCCAAAAAGAACTCCCGGCAAATCAGGATACGTTATTGAAACCCCATTTTTTTCTCGAACCTTTAGCTTTGATTCAATTTGCGATTTACTAGAAGACAAGATAAAGGAAACAAACGCAAAACGCGTTGTCATTGATGGCTTAAGCGGTCTCACACTTCAATATCAGAACGAATTCGAAATTCGACAAGGTCTTTTAGATATTACAAATGTCATTAGCGAAGCAGGCTGCACTTCGCTCTATACTTCAGAAATGCCTGAGGGAAAACCAGGGATCAGCAGATTTGGAGTCGAAGAATTCATCGCTTCTGGTGTCATTGTACTTTATTATCTTCGTGAAAGAGGAAAAAGAATACGTGCCATAGAAATTCGAAAAATGCGAGGTACTAACCATGACGAATCTCTGCATCCATATAAAATTACTGAAAAAGGAATCGTCGTCTTTCCGGAAGAAATAATTTTTATGGAAAAAGATGTGTAAAAAATAAAAAGAAAATAAGAACTTTAGCGAAACCGCGCCTTTTTATGATGAAATTGCCGTTGAGAGGATATTATTTGTTTGAGGAACTCTGATTCACTTATGATGCGGATAATTACTTTTCACTAGTCTTACTAACCTGTTTTTGTAATCTAAAATACAACTATATTTATTTTTCACAATTAAATCTTAATTTTTCGCAAAATAGTAGAGAAGTAATTATAAAACTGCGAATTATCTTTTTAGTATTAATTTATTTTGAAAAAACTCTGCAATTTGAAAATGTTATAGAGGAAACTTGTACTAGATAGAGCTCAATTTGTTATAGAAACCGCATTTTTCTTATTAAAAGAGAAATATATTGTGATATCACTTAAGAAAATCGCGAATATAGTCTAATGACTATTATTTTTCTCGGAAATTTTTTCCAGAAACTTAAAAAGTAAGATCTTTGCATCATAATACTCATACTTCTTATGAAGGATCAAAGGGCAATAAACACAAGCGTTTAGAATAGAACAACGAACGCAACGTGTCTAACTATTTTGTCGATAACATAAGCAAAAATCCGAAAAAAATCCGCGAGGGTTAATTTCATTGAAAGAGGACGAATTAATCAGCCGTAAACACACACAAACTTCAGATAAGGAGAAAGCAAAAAAAGATCCTATTTCTGGTACCGGAAATATTTTGATAATGGAAGATGACGATGTTATCAGAGAGGCACTAGGAGAGATATTAACTCATTTAGGCTATCAGATTGAACTCGCTAAGAATGGTGAAGAAGCTATCTCTTTGTTTAAAGCAGCAAAATCAGTAGGACAGTCTTTTAATTTAGTAATAATAGATTTAACAATTCGTTGTGGGATGGGCGGCAAAGAAGCAATTATGAAGTTGCTTGAAATAGATCCTAATGTTAAAGCTCTTGTTTCCAGCGCCTATTCAATAGAATCAGTTATGTCTGATTATAAGAGTTACGGATTCTGCGGCGTTGTTTCCAAACCCTACAATATTTCAGAATTAAGTGAAATCATATCGGAAATAATTGGTAGTAATTGCGTAAAATGAGCCTTTCATGCAATTATTCCTTTTTAGATTAGTACTTTGTATATTGTTACAGCATTATTCTTAAACGCGATTTCAAATAAATCAGGATGTTCATTAAATCTTTGCAGTTCTTCCATTGTGAATTTTTGGCGTTCTCTTGGAGATACAAGTACGTAGTTCACATCATATTTTTTTAAGAGATCAGAAACAAGGTTTTCATTATCTGAGGTGTACATTGAAATTGTGTCGTTATATCTCTGATCAAAGTATAAACGTTGGCTCTCTACGTGAATTTCACTCCCTACAACGACTCTCCTTGCTCCATACATGATAAGAGGACTTGGTGCTTCTATAGAAAGTGAAGGGGCAACTAAGAATACTGCATCTGAAGATGTATTTGCTTTAACCCAATTATATGCCTCCATCTCTTCTTCAGTGATGATATAATAGGGTGTTTCCATCGTAGCAGTAGTATACCATCTTTGCCAGAAAGGAACAAAAGCAATAATCATAATTATAATAAGTACTATAAGAGGCATTGAAGAGATTCGAATCCTTTTGTTCACAAGATTCATTGTTTCTTTAATCCCGACTGCGCCTAAGAAGACTACTGGGATTGTTATGGAGTAATAATAGGTATAATTACCGCCACGATACAAGTGCGTAAATACTATAAAGAGGGCTGTACATAATATCCACGATCCAAGTAGTAGAGATAATTTATGCTCTTTTTTGATTTGCGTCAAAAACCCTATACACCCGAATATAGAACAGACACCAAAGTAGATGAGTATCGCTTGTATAGATTGCAAAGGAACAAAAAGTCCAACTAAAGGTCTTATTCGGAAATATCCGCCAGGGTTTCCTCTCGCTAGATCTATAAGATATGGAGCGAATGTGACGGTGTATGCTCCAAATGGTATCATTGATGCAATTGTTGAAAGTGTAAATATTATGCCTTCTTTATACTTCCTTAATGACAATAAGATGAGATAGAAGATTGCAAAAGTCCCTATAATCGTAAGGTGAAGAATTGGATGGTAAAATGGCAATGCTGCGAGAAGAGCGAATGCTATAATATAAAACCGTTTAGTTTTTTGTATTAAATAAGAATAGAGAAAAAAAGCAAATAGTACTGCAACAATATATCCTGGTGCACGTATGAAGCCAGAATAAAGGGATTCGATAGCTAAAGCCCTCACAAAAACTTGTGGTCCTGGTGTCCTTTGATATAGTGCAAAAAGTGGAAATGTACCTGTCTCTATGGCAACAATGAGCCAATAAATAGCAATGCCAACTGACATAAGATATGCAGCTATTAGCCCTGCCTTTTTACTCTTAAATGTATCGACAACAAAAATAAAACACAAAGCGATAAATATCGTATTCATTGTAGCGTTTTGAATTATCATAGTTAAAACTACATTGATTCCACTCGTTTTCATTATAGCTGCATAGTGAAGCATGTATAACCATGGATAGGTAAGCACAACCCCTGCATATTCGGGGGTCTGAGGAGGGATACTGCGTGCACATTCCTCTATAATTGCACAATACCAGAAATGATCAATAGGATCGAAATAGAAGAGAGTATTTCCCTGATCAACGCGAATCAACAGAGTGTAAAAGACTATGTTGTTTGAAAATTGAAATAAGAGTAAAATGGCTAGTATAACTAACGTTATTTTTTGAAATGGCACTCCAGAGTAATTAATCGTTCTGTTTACATATTGAGAGAACAGAATGCCAATAGCAAGGGCAACATCAATAGATAAAACAATAAGCCAAATGCTAAGTCTTCCAAAAATACTTCCTAAAGGCAAGATGATTAACGGAGATGCAACTATGTTCAAAGCTGCTGAAAAAAGCAGCATACGTATTCTGTCAGTTTGGATTTGTAAGAAAAATCTTAATAGAATATAACCAGGCAAAATATTTAGAAGAGAGATATACACTAGACTGCGAAATGGGTTGATAAAGAAGAACGATATATTAAGCAAGAACATTGAAATAATCAAAATTTTTTCTGAGTTCCATATAGGAAGCAACCTTGCTTTCGCTTCATCAAAGGTTTTCATTTTAAGACGTTATCCTTTGTTTGTTCTATCAGTTTCTACAATGTATCTGGATTTATAAAATATATTTAGGCAATGAGTCTGCAGCTTGAATAATTTATAGCATTTGCGAATCTATCTTTTTTTCAATTAGGGTGATTTTTTATGTTACTTGAAGAAATGAGTTGGAATATAGTCGAAGAAATGCTAGAAACAGTTAAAACGATAATTTTGCCTTATGGTTCATGTGAAGCACATGGTTTTCATGCTCCCCTCTTCACGGACACTAAACTTGCTTTTGAGATTGCAAATAAGGCAGCAGAAGAATTAAACGTTTTTATTGCCCCCGTTATTCCGTACGGAATTTGTAGAACGACAAGAGGATTTAGCGGAACTCTTAGTCTATCATTTGATTCGCTCAAAATCCTAACTTATGATCTTATTAAAGAACTTGCTGAAACTGGCTTCGAAGAGATAATTTTATTCACAGCACACTGTGGAAAAAGTCAGATGATAGCCTTAAGGGAAGCAGGATTCTCTTACACAAAAAACTCTCACAAATCTAAGGTTTTTCTTGTTTCTGCAGCTGATTTGGTGGATGAACGCATAAAGAAATTGACGGAATCTCCGCTTTACCATGCTGATGAACTCGAAACTTCTTTGATGCTGTTTCTAGAGCCTTCTTTGGTTAATATGGATAAAGCAGTCAAAGAAACTCCTCAAGTACCTAAGTACCTTATTAAAACAACTGGAAGACCCTGGATGAAGTCAAGTGTCTTAGGAGATGCCACAAAAGCTTCTTATGAGAAAGGTGAAAAAATCTTCAATTTGTTAGTCGATAACCTCGTACAAATTATTAAGGACTTCCAGACCCCATTGATGTAAAATGATACTTCAATATCATTTCTATTTAATAATGAAAAAATATAAGATAAACGAAATACTATTTGTATTTACAGCAATTTAATTTCGTGATATAAGCGGGTAACAAAAGCGGGTATAGCAACCTGTTAGGTTTTACTAACGCAGGTTACCCCCGCAGTTGCAAGCAAAACGGTGATAAACTATGTCAAAAGGTGCTGCTCTACTAGGCGGTATACTGATTGGAGCCGCCGTTTGGATCGAAGTGTTTGCACTCCTAGGTCTATCATATTATTGGTTGGTGGTGCCACTCATTCTCGGATTCCTAGCTGGCTTATTTATCGGAGGCTCAGGAGAGGCAAGCGGAGGTGTCTGGCTTGGCGGTATATTCCTAAGCGCAATGGTCGGCTTTTTCGTCTATTTCTTATGGTTCGATGTAAACCTAACGCCAATGTCTAATGCCGCATTACTTACCATACCTGCTAGTCTCTTAGCGTTTGCAGGCACATTTTTGATGGCGAAAAGTGCATCTTATTACTGATTCATCTCCCTGGTCATCCTCCGACATTTTTTCCTTTTTTCTGATTTATTATCGCGAAGTTTTCTTGCTTATTCTTGTAGTTTATTTAACGTATGACTCTATGTACGAAAAAATTAAAACTTGAAAAGAAAAGCATATCAACCAGAAGGACTTTTTTAATTCTAGGAGGCAAAGTCTTGCTT
>NZ_JAHPYX010000069.1:0-6664 GCF_019058535.1 Candidatus Borrarchaeum sp. | reverse complement strand
GTCCCTCCTCTACCTCTACAGCATCCTGTTACCTTGCCTAAGATTTCAGCAGCTGTCACATTCATTGGTGCGCCTTTCGCAATAGTATGTGCATGTGCCCGATGAGTGCTTGTTACTAAATCTTCTTTTATTAGATTTGCGCACACACCAACTGCTACAGCTTCTTGACCAGTAGAAAGGTGTAGTGTTCCAGGACATAACCCTCTAGCATAGAATTCGCCCATCTTATCATCAAAAAGCCTCACTCTTACCATTTCTCGATATAATTCAACCAATTTTTCATTGCTTATGGCTTCTTCTAATTCTATCACCCTCCGACAGAAGTTTAATATACACTAAAAAATGTAATGATATAATAGTATGTAAATGGTTTATAAGAATTGATATTGTGGATAAAAAAATGTAACTTACATGAATCTCCGGGAGGGAATCTGCATGAGCGTGAAAGAAGTTCCTTTTAAAGAGGCTTCTGGCGAACTCAGCAGTACAATCCGTTACCAAGCCGCCGCTGGTAAACTCGGTAAAGTAATTATTGGTCGACTATTACCAGGCACTGATGTTATTGAAGGAATAGAGAAAATATGCAAAGATTATAGTATTAAATCAGCCTTTGTAAGCCTATCAATAGGAAGTTTGCAAAAAGCAACATTTATGTTGGCAATGGCGAAAGAGGGTACCAAGTTAGGAATCGTTTATACAGAACCTATTGAAGTACCAGGACCTATTGAGTTTCTCAGTGGTCTTGGAGTAGTTTGTGAAGGAGGAACAGAAGGAGAATTGGAAACTCATTTTCATGCGACATTTAGTAACGAGAAAAAAGAAGTCTACGGCGGTCACCTTGTAAAAGGTAAAAACCCAACTCTAGCTACAATTGATCTTTCAATAATTGAAGTCCTGGGTGTTAGATTAGGTAGAAAATTTGATGAGGAAACTGGGTTCGTCCTTATTTCTCCAGAATCAATATAATGAAAATTATATCCGCTAGGTTGAAAAAGAATTACAATAACCGAAGAAGTTCTTCCAATATTAATAATGCGCCTTTTTTATCAAGAGGTTCATTGTTATTGCCACACTTAGGAGACATAATACATGCAGGACACCCATCCTCACATTCACAATCACTTATCATTTCATATGTAGTCTGCAAGAATCCTGTATCTAATAACTTATAGATTTTTTCAGCAATGCCAATCCCAAATTCGTAACCGTCGTAAATGAAAATAGCAGCTTTCTTTTCATCTTCGTGATATGGACTAGAGACACCACCTATGTCCCATCTGTCGCATAACGCGTACATGGGTGCCATTGCAATCATGGCATGCTCACAAGCATGAATAGCCCCCTCAAAATCATACCCACTCTCGGCTACTTTCTGTTGAATCCATTCTGGAAGTGTGAAATAAACGGCAACTGTCTGAAACTTCAATGGAGGTAGATCAATAGGTCGCCTCCCGATTATGACATCATAACGCTTTATCACATAAGAATGATAGAATTCAGTGACTTCTACATCAGCAACTTTCAATTCGAAGCCTAAACTAATTTCCTTTTCTTCTGTGATTTTCAGTATTTGAATATCTGTTTCTTCTAACGGATTTGTATGAAGTTCAACATCTTCTTTTCTAACCGACGCAATCATTTTTTCGAGATCAAGGTTCTCTACGACATAGGTTTCTCCCTGATGAAGTAAGACTGCACCTTTATAGGCCTCTCTATAAGCCTTTGGTAAATCCATTGTTTCAAGCAATTTACCATTATAATGAACGTAAACCATCTTATTTGAGATATTGTTTATGTTAACTACCTCAGTAGCACGCATCTTACCTGAATAGACATATCCCCTCGGAGTCTGCGTGATCAATTTGTGACGTTGCAAAGCATCTAATGATTCTTCAAATTTCAAACCGAAATACTTGTCATCTTCTAATTTGGCAATTGGAAGTTCAGCGGAAGCGCACATTAAATGACCAAGCACAACATATGGATTTTTTAAATCAATTACAGCATGTTCTGGTGAACTTCCAAAAAATTTTTCTGGATGTTTCATAAAGTATTGATCAAGAGGGTTTGAAAACGGTACTAAAATTGCCAATGAATCATCCATTCCTCTTCCTGACCGTCCGGCTTGTTGCCATGTTGAAATTATAGTTCCTGGATACCCAGAGATAATAACGGCATCAAGCGAACCAACGTCGATTCCAACTTCGAGAGCAGTTGTTGAAGTCACACCTAGTAATTCCTTATTTTTCAAGCGTTGCTCAATATCTCTTCTTTCCTCTGGAAGGTATCCTGCCCGATAAGGACTTATTCGATCTGCTAAGAACTCACTAGCTAGATCTTCAGATAGAGCCTCTCTTGTCCACCTTGCAATTAATTCAGCCATTTGACGGGAAATTGTAAAGCACAGAGTCTGGATACTGCTTTTAACACTTTCAGTAAGTAAAAACATAGTTTCTTGGTGAGTTGAGCGTCTTATGCATTTAGCCTCATCGCTATAGGGAGGATTCCAAAAAACAAAGAACTTTCTTCCTCGGGATGATCCGTCTTCTGAAATAACTACACATTTTTTCCCGGTAAGATTAAAAGCTTGTTCTTCAGGATTCGCTATAGTAGCGCTAGAGAGAATAAACTGTGGAGATGAGCCATAATAATCACATATCCGAAGAAGTCTTCGAAATAGGAAGGCGCAATTAGCACCGAAAACACCTCGATAAGTATGAGCCTCATCAATCACGATAAATTTCAATCCCTGAAAGAATTTCTTCCATTTTGAATGCCAAGGAAGATATTGATGTATCGCATATGGATTGCTTAAGATCATCCTTGATTTTTGTCTAATATTGGGACGTGCTTGGGATGGTGTATCACCATCGTAAACACTTGCTTTTGTTTCTATGCTAGTTTCACTTTCAAATTGTGATAAGATCATTAGTTGATCATTAGAAAGAGCTTTTGTTGGATACAAAAATAATGCTGTAGAATTGGCATTTTTCCAAAGTTCTTCAAAGATTGATAGAGTATATGCTAAGGTTTTTCCGCTAGCTGTTGGTGTCGTAATTATTATATTATTTCCTCTTCGAATTTCATTTATCGCTTCTGCTTGGTGAATGTAAAGTTGCATGCTTCTTTTGTTGAGAAAACTTTGAAGAGGCAAGCCGAGTGGAAAATCGAGTGATCCATACTTTGGTTCTTTTTTTGGAAGTGTTTCTGTATGTACAATTTGTCCTTCATAATCTGAGGTTTCCTTTAATCCTCTAAGAAATATCTCAATTGAACTCATCATAAATTTCACAATAAATTGTTTGAAGAATAATTCTTGATTTCATAAAAAAGTCTATTGATTTAAGGAACTATTTTTTTCCACAATTGTTTTCTATTTACTGTTTATTGTTATTAAATTAACCATGGCTATAATATAGGCGCATTAAGAATGTCTCAAATCATATAAGGACAAAATCGCTTAATTTTCTCATCTTTCCTTTTTTTCTTATCATTTTTTACTTATTTTTGATATTAGGGTCGTTCTTAAGATACATTCTGTCCGCTAGTTCTGCGAAATACTGTCTGCATAAAATGTAAAAATGAGTATTACGTGTTTCTCTTAAAGATTTGCAGCCCTTGACAAAATTTAAAAATTATTGCCTAATTGGGTGAAAAACAAGTTGAACGATCACGATAAAACAAAAGAGCAACTTATCGAAGAATTAATAGAAATGCGTCAAATTGCTGCTAATTTGAAGACACTTGAAAATATGTATAAACAAACTGAAGAAAAACTTCGAGATTCGGAAGAGAAATATCATATAATGGTCGAGAATGCCAATGAACCTATCTTTGTAGCACAGGATGGGATAATTAAATTCGCAAATCAGAAGGCTATTGAAGTATTTGGGTATCAATTAGATGAATTGACTTCAAGACCTTTTGTGGATTTTATTCATCCAGATGATCGAGAGATTGTTATTGAACGTCATATAAAAAGACTCAAAGGTGCTGAAATTCCCCATGTCTACCCTTTCAGAATTATAAACAAAAACGGAAATGAAATATGGGCCGAAATCAACGTAGTTCTTATCAAATGGGAGGAAAGACCTGCTACTTTATTTTCAATAAGAGACATAACCGAACGTAAACATACAGAGGAATTATTGAAAAAATCGGAAGAAAAATACGCAACTATCGTAGAACAGGGAAACGACGGGATCGCTATTGCTCAGTATGGGATGGTAAAATTTGTAAACAAAAAGTTGCTTGAGCTTTTTGGCTATTCGTTAGAAGAAACACTTGAAAAACCATTTCTTGATTTTATTGCTCCAGAATATCGAAAAATAGTTATGGAACAATATAAAAATAGGCTCGCTGGAGAGAATTTTCAAACTAGATACGAATTAGCAATCAATACAAAAGATGGTAGGAAGATACCCGTTGAAATAAATGCCAGTTTGATTGAATATGAGGGGAGAACCGCAGATTTAGCGATAATACGAGACATTAGCGAGCGTAAGCGGTCAGAAAAATCACTAAGAGAATCTGAAGAGAAATGCCGTAAGTTGATCGAGCTGTCCCTATATGGAGTATTAATTATACAAGACCAGGGTATCGTATTCGCTAATCCAGCATTCGCTAAGATTCTTGGCTATACAATGGAGGAATTGTTAGCTTTTTCGCCAGAAGAAATGAGGATGCTTGTACATTCAGAGGATCGAGCACTCGTTGAAGTGAGGATACGAGATCGCTTTATGGGGGAATCAGTGCCTCAACGCTACTCTTTTCGTATGATCAGGAAGGATGGCTCAACAAGGTGGCTAGAATCATCTACAAATCTTATCAATTATCTTGGAAGACCTGCTGTACAGGGTATTTTGGTAGATATTACCGAACGCAAACAGGCAGAAGAATTACTTAGAGACTCCGAGGAAAAATTCAGGCAGCTTGCAGAGCAGTCACCAAACATGATTTTCATTAATAAGAAGAGTAGGATAGTATACGCCAATAAGAAATGTGAAGAAGTTTTGGGCTATACACGGGAGGAATTCTATTCACCTGGTTTTGATTTCCTTTGTTTGATTGCCCCAGACTATAGAAACTTGATACTTTCAAGGTTACATACACATATGGAGGGCGATGAGATCGCGCCCTATGACTATGCTCTTGTCACCAAAGATGGTAAGAGAATTGAGGCAATAATCACTAGCAAATTAATAGAATATGATGGAGAGAGGGCGATCCTTGGGATAGTAACTGACATCACTGATCGAAAACGGACTGAGAAAGCGCTGGAGCAGCGGGTGCGAGAACTGGATCTGCTGGATAAGGCGCGCTCATCCCTAGCTAAAGGTCTAGATCTACCGAAGGTCATCCGTACCGTTGTTGAGGGCATTGTCGAGACGTTCGGCTATACTCTGGTCAGCCTCTACTTGCGTAAAGGTGATATATTGATACTTCAACATCAGATGGGTTACCACAAAGAAATCTCCGAAATTCCGATAACAAAGGGGGTCTCTGGCCGCGTTGTTCGTACCGCAGAACCTGTGTTACTCGAAGATGTTCGCACCGATCCCGAGTTCCTAGGGGCTATTGAAAATATCGCCTCTGAGATCTGCGTTCCGTTGTTCGACCAAAATGAGGTAGTGGGCACTTTAAACGTTGAGAGCAAAGCGGGTAAACACCTAACGGAAGCTGACTTGCGCCTTATGACAGCTCTGGGCGAATACGTTAGTGTTGCCATCGGAAAAGCCAGACTTTACGATGCAGCGCAACGGGAAATCGCCGAGCGCAAGAAAATAGAGAGTCAGTTAATTGAATCAGAAAAAAAATATCGTATGTTAATTGATCAGTCGCTCCAAGGTATTACAATTTTACAGGACGGCTTTATTAAGTTCGCTAATCCAGCATTCGCAGAGATCAGCGGATATACGATTGAGGAACTACTGAATTTTTCACCCGAAGACGCGAGGGCACTTGTGCACTCAGAGGATCGGGAAATTGTGCAAGAATGGATAAGAGATCGATTTATGGGCAAGCCAAGTTCTTTGCGTTACGATTTTCGAATAACCAGAAAAGATGGGTCGGTGAGCTGGCTGGACGCATCTGTTACTCTTATTGAATATCAAGGAAAACTCGCTAATCAGGTCACCTTTTTAGATATTACAAAGCGTAAATATGCTGAAGAAGAAATGAGGAAATATACTGAAAACTTGGAAAAACTCGTTGAAGAGAGGACATCGGAACTCATGGAGTCAGAGGCCCGTTATCGGGGGTTATATGAGTCCTCCATAGATGGCATCGCCTTCACAAATATGGAGCAAAAGATAGTGGACTGTAATCAGGCCTTCGCGGATATGCTCGGATACACTAAGGAGAAACTGTATCAATTAAGCCTATGGGACATCACGCCCAGTAAGTGGATTGATATGAACAAAAAAATCTTTTCTAAAGAAGTGTTTGCGAAGGGTTATTCCGATGAGTACGTAAAAGAATACATCAAGAAGAACGGAACAATCGTCCCAATCTCTGCAAGGTCATGGGTCATCAAGGATAAGGAAGGCACACCCACCGGATCATGGGGCATCGTTCGTGATATCACAGAACGGAAGAAAGTTGAACAAATGCAGTCACAATTCATCAATGTAGCTGCACACGAACTTCGAACTCCATTAAGCGC
>NZ_JAHPYX010000068.1:0-5855 GCF_019058535.1 Candidatus Borrarchaeum sp. | reverse complement strand
CTGAAAAGACTTAACACGCCATTCTTTGTCGTAGAGGTGCTTCGCGGCATACGGATACATATATAACGGTAGGTGTAATTTTTCGCCTTTTTTGAGGGTGGAAATTCGTGCCCAGAGAGGAAACTCCTTCGCAATGCGGGGAAGCGATATGTCGCCTACACGGTAGTCGAACATGACGGCTAGCTTCCCCCTGATAGTCGGTGGTGAGGGTTGCCTCTGCTTCCAGCGGTAGAGTTTGTGCTGGAGCTTTCGCAACCGTTTCCTGTCTTTAGCGGTGCTCTTCCTGGCAAGGCGTTTTTTACAGGTGGTGATGGACTTTTCCAGACGCGTAATCTCCCGCTGCCACTCACGATACAGTTCCCGATAGGATTTGAACATCCAGAGGGCTTTATCGCGGCAGGCTTGCACGAACCCTGATGACAACCCAGTCAGGGTCTGTATGTGCTGTCGGTATTGCTCCGCCTCTTTAACACCCGTTATGTTTTCAGCGATGATTTTCTCAAGAAACAGTTGTACACCATAGGTAAGCCAGGCGGTAAGTTTGTCGAGGAACTTTATTTTCGTTGTGGTGATCCTGTCATCAACGGGAAGCACTAGTGTCTTGCACATAGTTAATGGTTTGGCAAGTTGCAGTTCCAGTCCCATCCTCCACCACACCCTAAGAACTTATGGAACACGAGACTTAAAAAACTTTCGCCAACCAGCATATCGTGAAAAAAAGTACCACCATAGCTACGCAATTCATCCCACCAACTAGTTGGGGGGTCTTCTTGCGAAATTATATAAAAGGATCATATTTTTCAAATAAGTTGACCAATTCTACTTCTGATAATATTCGCCCCTTTTCAATCACTTCTTCAAGCCACGCTTCAAGGAAAAATGGATTATGGTGGGTATTAAAAATATCAACAGTATGATCTTTAGTGACGCGAAAACATCCTTGTTTGAGTGTGAGAAATATTGGGTCTAATGAACTTTCATTTACGCAGTGAGAGAGAGATTCAAAAGAATACAATAGTACGCTTCCTACTTAAGCGGGGCATCAAAAGCTAATTTCTCTGTGAATAACCTTTTTCAAAGTCTTTTGGCTTCATCCTATAATCTTTAAGTTTTCCAATAGCCTCAAAGCTTTCTTCCCCATAAAGGGATCATATTTATCGAGCATTGCGAGCAATTCCACTTCTGATAGAATTCGTCCTCTTTCGATCACTTCTTCAAGCCACGCTTCAAGGAAAAACGGATGCTGGTGGGCATTAAAAACATCAACGATATGATCTTTAGTGGCACGAAACCATCCTTTTGAAATAGTAAGTGATATGGGATCTAATGAATAATCACCTAACTCTTCACCATAATGCGCAAGTCGATACACGTCCCTTATTTTTGTCAATTCAAGCACTTTATCTACAGGAATACAAAATGGATCGAATGCTACGAATGTTGAGGGCGTTCTTTCCCAGTTTATGGTATGCTCTAGAAGCTTCCCTCGGATTAAAGAAAGTGGTTGCGGAGAAATTTTAAACACAAAAACTGCACGAAGAGGCCTTGAGTATTCACTGGAATAGATTTCACTTAGCGCTTCTGGCAACTTGTTGGTAAATCCAGCATAACAATCACGGGTTGAGAGTCGAGCTTTTGATTCATAAATCTCTCTAAAAGGCACTCTATATTTTCTTAGAGAAATAACAACTTGATTATATGAACTTGGGTCTTCTTCCAGTTGACCAAAGTGAAAGCCTTCAATTTGTGCCATAGGAGGCCATCTCTAATTTTACATATAATATATTGCTCACTATAATAAGATTATCTAACTCGAAGTAATCAAGATAACTATCACTTCGAAAGAGATCTAGAAAAAGAACTTAAGAAAATTTATTTATGCTATACAATCTTAATTTAAGATAAATATTGCATAATTCAAGGCCATCGCAAGACTTACCCAAGCAATATAAGGAATAAGCAATAGTCCTGGCGTCAGAGAAATCCTGAAGAAACTTATAATTGTCAGCAATATAGTTATCCAAAGTATTATGATTATGATGAGCGCAGCAAAGAGCTCCTTAAGTCCGAAGAATACTGGTGTCCATAATCCATTGAGAAACAACTGAAGCGCAAAGAAGATAAGTCCTACTTTTATTTTTTGTTCATCCAAACCCCTGCGCCACACAAGGAATGCTGATATCCCCATTAACGTATAGAGAATCGTCCAAACTGGCCCAAACAGCCAATTGGGTGGTGTGAAAAAAGGCTTATTCAGAGTTGTATACCAGGTTGGAATTGCATCCATCGTAAAAATCGTACCAATAAGACCTGATGCCTGACAAATGAAAATGCTTATTATTAAATTGCGAACATCAACTAAAGTGATTTTTTCCATATCAATCAACCCTAATGGCAAATATCCAATAGCAGACAAAAATCTTGGTTATCTTATAATCTTAAAATACTTCATTAATTAATTTGACGAATAGAGCAAATTTTAATTAAAGTGCTCCGGAGAGTGCCGTAAAAGCGGATATAGAAACATCAATGGAAGTCTAACAATTGAATGTCTTTGTTTCTTGGAGCGGTGGTAAAGAAAGTAGCCTAGCCTTGTATAAGGCGTTAAAAGAAGGTCTCAAGGTTGGATATCTATTCACTATGCTCAACGAAGACGGTTTACGATCTAGAGGACATGGCTTAAGAAAAGAAGTTATTGAAGCACAAGCTAAGGCTATCCAAATTCCAATAATCTATGGAAAGGCTACCTGGGACTCGTATGAAGATGAATTTAAGAGGGTAATTAGGGATCTGAAGAACAGAGGAATCGAAGGTGGAGTATTTGGAGACCTAGACTTTCAAGAAAACAGAGACTGGGTTGAGAAGGTTTGTAGCGAAGTTGGGCTCCAAGTATATGAACCATTATGGAAGCAAAAATACGAAATAGTGCTTGCTGAGTTCATGGATAGGGGGTTTGAAGCTATAATTGTCAGCGCTAAATCCGATCTCATAGATTCCAACTGGATAGGACATCCCCTTAATTGGGATTTTATAGAGTTCCTCAGAAGGCGAAAAATCGATCTGTGTGGCGAAAATGGGGAATATCACACACTCGTAACTAACGGTCCAATATTTAAGCGACATTTGAAGATACTTGAAAGCCGAGAATTGGAAAAAACTGATCGATGGCTTCTTGATATATTGAAAAGTGACATAATTTAGATTATTTGACTGATTCTAATATTAATTCGGCGATATCCATGACCTTAATTTCATCTTCCTTATCCAATGTTTTAACGGCAGCATCGAGAGTAACAACGCAAAACGGACATGAGGTCACTAACAGTTCTGCTCCTACGTCAATGGCATTCTCAACTCTCTTTTCGGCATTATTTGGTCCTGAAACATCGAACCACATTCTACCACCGCCTCCCTCACAGCATAAACTCTGATTTTTGATTCTATCTAACTCAATAAATTCTATTCCTGGAATATTTTCAATTATTTGCCTTGGTTCATCAAAAATTCCGTTATGTTTACCAAGAAAGCAAGGATCATGATATGTGGCTGTTTTTTCGATTCTTTTTGAAAAAGTTAGTTTTCCATTATTGATTAACTCTGCAAGTAGTTGTGAATGATGTTGGACCTTCAAATCTAACTCATATTTGTTCTTAAACACATTATATCCATGTGGACAGGAAACCAGTATGCTCTTTACGTCATATTTTTCAAATAACTCGGTATTATCCTCAATAAGTAGTTCGAATAATCCCTGTTCACCCAAACCGAGAATTTCATTACCACAACAATTCTCGTCTTTATCCAAAACTCCAAAATCAACTTCTGTTGTATTTAAACACATTATTAACGCCTTAGCGATGTCTTGTGCGCGTGTATCATAAGCTGTAGTACATCCAATAAAATAGAGTATATCGGCGCCTTCTGAAATGTGTTTTAAATTGAAAGCAGTCGCCCATTCCATTCTGCTTGCTCTACTTTGATTCCATGGGTTGCCATGCTTAAAAACACTTTCCAAGGCATCTTTAAGTGTTGCTGGGACTATACCTTCCTCAACCAAGGTGCTGCGTATATCGATTATCATATCAAGCGGACTTAACTGCTTAGGACACCGAAGTTCACATGTCGAACATGTAGTACAACTCCATATTTGATCTTCAGGCGGTATTTTAAGTCTTTTAAAGACGGCAATTTCTCGTAGGATATTTCGCACGTTCAAATAAGATCTTGTGGCTACTGGGCATGAACCTGTGCATACCCCACACTGAATGCATTCGTTCAGCAGTAGTTTTTTATTGAATTCTTGGGCGATATTTTCCATGTACTCATCACTGTTCTACGACATTGTTATTACTTCAAGATACAATATAATGGTCTCTTTTATTCGTTCAATAAGCATACTCAACATTTTTGCTTGTGTATGACAGCCTGAGAGTTCCATAACACATGCAACATAATATTCGTCTTCATCTTTTTCAATTTTCAGTGCATATTGCTTCTGCTTAGAATACCACATGGATATCTCCAAGTTATTCACAATAAAAAGATATGTTTTAGAGATCGATTGCTCTTTTGAAGATAACATAATTTAAATTCTTTTCTAATCGGCTCCTAAGCAGTGTGAATGCACCTTCATCTGCATTTTCGATATTATTGTGAACTACCTCATACTAAAGCTGTGGTGCTTTCTTGCTTAGCTACTAGTAAAAGAGTAGTATTTTTTGTGTTTGAGTACGAAAAAAGCATGTAACACAAGGTTTATTAAGAACAAACAGGCAATTCAACGTTTGGTGAAATTTATGCCCTTAATTGAAATTTCAGGTTACGGGTTCTCTGCAGAACAAAAAAGAAATATTTCACGGGAAGTTGTTGACGTTATTTCCAAAATATCAGGCAAAGATAAGAAGCTTTTCGTTGTTGTATTTAGAGATATTAAAAGTGAAGACTGGGCGATGGCAGGAGAATAGTCCGTCAAATAGTTATAATTTCTCCGCAGGAAGCTCCAACCGTAAGGGTGGGGTAGTTCACGTATGAGTTTTAAAAGTCTAAATTCGTAAAAAATGGAAGTGTGAATATGGATCTGACAGTTACATATTTTGAACAAACAGGAAAGTTAAACACTGAAAATGTACTGAATATCGCCAAAAAGCACGCGAAAAAATTCAACATAAAAAATATCATAATTGCCTCAACAACTGGTTACACTGGGCTTAAAGCAACCGAATTCTTTGATTCAGCAGATTATAATCTTGTAGTAGTCTCACATTCTGCAGGATTTAAAGAACGTGGTTTCCAAGAACTGGGTGGAGAGGAAAGACATGCGATTGAAGAACGTGGCGCAAATGTATTAACATGCACTCATGCTTTTGCAGGTGTAGAACGAGCTTTTAGATTTAAACTAAACATGTGGCAACCAGTTGAAACCTTTGCTCGGACTGTTCGATTCGTTTTCGGGGAAGGAATCAAGGTGGTAATGGAAATTACGATGATGGCTGCTGACGCCGGACTAATAACTCTCGATGAAGATGTGATTGCTATTGCTGGCACAGGCCGAGGAGCGGACACAGCATGTATAATAAAACCAGAATATACGTCTAACTTTTTAGATATGAGATTAAAAGCTATCTTATGTAAGCCATTTAATTTTTAGCCACTTTCCTTTATTTATTTTAGCCAATATAAAAGTAATACAAGCAAAAATCTTACTAAATGATCTCATTTTGTCAAATCAAAAAGAAGCGGCATTATTCTTTCCCCGCGAATTCTTGATAGACCTCCTTTTGAAGCTGCTTTCTCGTTAAATGCTTTTACTTTGTCCTTTTTTATTTTAGTTCCATAAATTGAGATTGGTGTTGGAT
>NZ_JAHPYX010000009.1:0-3953 GCF_019058535.1 Candidatus Borrarchaeum sp. | reverse complement strand
CCACTAAACGTCCGAGTGTTCAGACAGAACCCCGGTCCATGCAAAACTTATGTAGCGTAATGGCGGAAGTGTGGTGTTTCATTGTATGTAGGAGTCCTTCTACGATACGAAAGGGTGTTTCACCCTTCATTTTTTTGGGCGAACCAAATGACAGTGTCATAATCACTAATAATGTCGTCGGGTTTATTAAGAAGGAAATCTGTGTTTTCATTAAGAAAAATTACAGGAGTAAACAGCACTAGCATCTGGAAAAGGAGGTGGAACACATTAGGGGTGACAGAACAGGAGGCATAACTCTTGCAGGAGTCCTGCAAGTAATTAGTGGGCTTGATACTCTCCTTATTGGTTTACTAGGCTTATCCTATTTATTAGGAATCTTCGTAGTGGAGTTCTTTGTGGATTATGTGACGCTATTAACGGCTTTGACCTACTTGGTAGTTTCGCTTACTAACATGACCACCATTGGAGGCATCTCAATGACGACCATAATGGGTATTGTGGCAATTATTTGGGGTGTGTTGGGTCTAATCGCGACTGCCGGAATTTTAAGACTCTCACGCTGGGCTCTTTGGGTGGCGAGTATATTCAACATAGTTCTTATCATTGATATGCTGCTTTTATTGAATAATGCACTTACCAGGGGTATGATCGCTACTACAACGTTTGCGTATTTATTCTATTTGTTGCTGATAGTGTTTCCGATAGTTGTTGAAATAATCCTAATCGCTAAGAGGACAGAATTTATCTAATGCCTGCCATCGCACTTTTTCTATTTTTCTTAATCCAGTCACTTAGTGTGCTAG
The DNA here is from genome assembly GCF_019058535.1 of Candidatus Borrarchaeum sp. NCBI lineage: Archaea > Promethearchaeati > Candidatus Borrarchaeota > Candidatus Borrarchaeia > Candidatus Borrarchaeales > Candidatus Borrarchaeaceae > Candidatus Borrarchaeum > Candidatus Borrarchaeum sp. The sequence goes on along the minus strand of NZ_JAHPYX010000009.1, from coordinate 3,150 downwards.
GTGATTCAGCCAAGAATTCTAATTAATTGGGAAGCCGCCTAGATTCAGTATCATTGTTTTAAAAAAAGAGGGAGCATTGTATGATGCAAATGCAGGTTTATGTATGCAACGTTCTAAAAAATAAAGTTGTAATGTAATCTTAGTTAGATTATTAACGATGTTTTCCATTAAAGCCATTTTGAAGGCGCTTCATTAAATTTTGAGAGAGTTCTAAAGATGCAAAATCGCATGCTTTTTCAAGAGTCTTTTTTGCCTTCTTAGTAACGTCTTGAACGAATCGCGAGAACACAAACTCCCAATATTTAACATGAATTTCGAGATCAGAGAGACACGTGGTAACTGATGGTGTCTCTTCTTTTTCTGTTCGCCTAAACAATCCCATCATAGCAACCTCAATTTCTCTTGGTATGCAAACAGGTAACCATTCTTTATATTACATAGTTAAACTATTGGAACTATCATAACTTCTTGTATAAATTTTGTTAATAAGGCACACCGTTCCCATCTTTTTATGAGTATAGGTTCTGGCAGCTAACATGGTTGCCGATAATCTATAGCTCGTTGGTAGTGGTATTCCAGACGTTTCACAGAAGTACTTTTTATCATATATTTTTTTCATAGTTCACCGAATTTAACTACGATAAGATCGGAGAAAAGGTTCTAGTTTTGCATTTTAAAGGCAGACATTAGTTGAAATCATTTTTCAAAAATGTGGACTTTATATACATTTTTTTACACAAAAGATTGCTTTAAAAAATCACATATGATGAGACAAAGATGATAATCCAACTTCCAAACATAAAGAAGATGATCTATGAGGCGTATCCAGCTCTTAATGGTATAGTCAAGGCTCATGTAGAAGGCTTAGAAAATGTAGTAACTCTCTATACTAATACAGTAGAAGATTTCATTCGACGTCATTGTGAACAAATCTATTTACATCTTGAACCTGAACCCAACAACGAGCGGCAGAAACTAGTAAAACAACGAATTCTTGAGATATGTAAGGAAATTGCATCGAAAGAAACTCTGGAAGAACCACCAATAGATATTTTAACAGAAGATGAGATAACTAAGCTTCTGGAGAACTTCGAGAAAGAAACCTTTCACAAGTACAAAAATGGTGAGAAACTCACAATTGACGATTATGTACAGTTCGCCAGTAAATACGGCTACTCAATAGGAAAAGTGTTGATAGCTTCGGCTTGGCTTGATGAGCATCTCACTAACAAAGCGATAGACGCAAAAAAAGAAGCCTATGAAGAGCCTACACTTGCCTAGTCGACTGAAGATAATCCCGACTTTTGAAAACATATCTCCTCGCTGCTTTTAATAAAGGCTAGTTATCTTTTGGTATATGTTCGTTTTCAAGAACGTAATAAACTTGAATAATATTCTCAAAAGTCTGTAAAATCGCTAAAAAATCTATTTTAAAGGCTATCTTTCATTTTGCTCAAGTATTTGCTGTAAGTCATCCAAGACGAAATATCCGTCTTCAAACGATTTGACTGCAATTTCAAGTATTTCAGTTTTTGCAATAATCTCATCGTTAAGATCTTGTTTATCTTCTACCCCATTCCAAAAAACAGAGAAAAAATCCTTGATAGTTGAAAGAGAGGCCTTTCCTTTGATAAATTCTCTTAAGCCTGTGCAAAGATCTGAGAATTGAATTGCTTGATGTAGTTCTTGCATGTTCTTTCCTCTTATGAATACCCCCAAAAATGGGCAATAAAGATTTCGGTAAAAAGTAATAGCGATATAGGCTTTTCAGATACCATGTGACCTTAGAGAAGATAGTGGCAGAGAATTAGGTTTGTAAACTTCAATAAATGACCTATACGTAAACTAAATGCATGTTAATCAAACAAAAGCACTCTTAAGGACCGAATATCCTTATCAACACCGTTCTCTGTTTTTTGGGGACGATTTTACCTGAAGTCATAAAAAACACAGATGCGGATGTTAGTATACGAAAAAGGATGTTAGTATACGAAAAAGGTAGGGGATCATTATGGAATCTTTTAAGACTCATGTTATTTCAGAACGTAAATTCGTGCGTTTATATGAAGATGAAGGCAAGTATTTTGTTGAATTAACAGCTAATGGCTATGCTGTTAAGGCGCTAGCAGGAACAACTCTCAAAGTGGCTGAAACATATTATCTTGAAATCATCAACAAGTTAAGAGATGGACTGAGTATGCTAGAAGCATTGCATTCCTAAGTCATTTTTTTCTATTCCTCTTTTCGCCAACTGTTTTTTAAAGCCTTTTTCGGTATTAGGATAATGAGAAAGGAGAAAAAAATTCGGTAACGCCCGAAGTTACGTCTCCTGAATTAATTTTAGAAGTTTAACAATTTGTTTTTCATCTATTTCGTTTTCTGACGTAATTTTGATATGCCTCATTGTTTTTCCAGTGCCTTGAAACCTTACAATTATTTATAAAACGGTGTAATTAGTGATATAATTCCACGTTTTATGATAATCATCAATCTTTCCATGAGAGGAAAGACCAACCTTAAGGTTATCGGGCTGTGCGCTCGTCACCGAGTTCAACACATGCTTCATCAATACTGTTTTTTTCAGTATTTCGGCAGTCTTGAAGGACGTTATCCCGCTGTGCTCAAAGAGGTCATGGACCATCGCCCAGCTACGGTAAGGACTGCCCTTTTTCACACGGGGCTCGATGAACTCCCCGAAGTGTGAGAGCACCCAATCGTAGATAGGTGGAATTGCTTCCTTGAAACCCAGCCCTCTTCGAGCTATTACATAACTTGCAAGGTGATGGATTGACAAATTATATAATCGTGAATACTTGTATTTCCCGATGAGGGAGGTATATCCCGGGAATACCTTTCGAAAGGACACACCGCGCTTTTTGCACTTCCGCTCCAGTAATGGTAGAGCGGTGGTTTTTATATTGCTCAATTTGCGGTTGCGTTTTGTATTGTAGGAAAACTCTTGGTCGAATTGTAAGTCCTCGACCACGATGCCTTTGCCCTTATTGATACAATAATTGACGATGTTATCCATCTTATAAGAAATATAATCATTACGTTTATCTGTTCTATAGCTGTGAAGATTGCCAAACGAGATGCTATGATAAGAGAGCAATGTACCGTGCTGGTCTACATTGGTTAACGCCACAAAAT